>CAZVOS010000235.1:0-5373 GCA_964628845.1 uncultured Bacteroidales bacterium
TTAGATTTGAAAGTTTTTGATTTTGGTGCCGGTAAATGAAAATTCGCCAATCTCGTTACCACAAACAATAGTAGCATTTGCACCAATACTGGCCCCTTTTCTGACGTATGTCCTCATATATTGGTCACGCCTTAAAATAGCACTGCGGGGATTGATAACATTAGTAAAAACCATAGATGGTCCTAAAAAAACATCGTCTTCGCAAATAACACCTGTATAAATGGATACATTATTCTGTACTTTTACATTATTACCTAAAACAACATCGGGAGATATAACCACATTTTGTCCTATATTACATTTATTACCAATTTTACAATTGGGCATTATATGAGAGAAATGCCATATTTTAGTACCTTCACCTATTTCGCAACCTTCATCAATAATAGCACTTGGATGTGCAAAGAATCTTAAGTTATTCATTCTTATTCTTTTAATGTTTATTAATAAATTCAAGAACTGATTCTGTGATATATTTTAATTGTTCTTCTTCAAGTTCAGTGTGCATTGGTAAAGAAATAACAGATTGGCAGAGCATTTCCGACACAGGAAAATCACCTTCCTTATAACGTGGGTCGTAATATGCTTTCTGCATGTGCATAGCTACCGGATAGTAAATCATTGCAGGTATTTCTTTAGATGCTAAAAACTCTTGTAATTTGTTTCTGTCAATACCTTTTGTGATGAGCGTGTATTGATGAAAGACATGGTTTGTATAGGATGCTATAGTAGGTGTTTTTAGCTTTGTTTGATTCTTAAATGCCTGGTTGTAATAATCTGCAGCTTTTTGCCGTGCTTGAGCATATTGGTCGAGATACTTTAATTTAATACGCAAGATGGCTGCCTGAATACTATCGAGGCGTGAATTAACACCTACAAAATCGTGATAATAACGCACCACCATCCCATGATTAACCACTGCTCTCATTTTTTCTGCAAGTTCATCATCATTTGTAAAGATAGCACCACCATCACCATAACAGCCCAGATTTTTTGAAGGAAAAAATGAGGTGCATCCTACATGACCTATAGTTCCAGCTTTTCGTCTCGAACCATCATTATATATATAATCGGCTCCAATTGCTTGACAAGCATCTTCAATCACATATAAATGATGTTCCTCTGCAATTTTCATAATTTCAGTCATACGTGTACATTGCCCAAAAAGATGAACAGGAACAATAGCTTTAGTTCTTGGAGTTATCGCTTTCTTTAATGCTTCAATATCTATATTAAATGTATCCTCATCCACATCTACCAAAACAGGCGTTAAACGTAATAGTGCAATTACCTCAACAGTAGCAACAAATGTAAAAGTTGTAGTAATAACTTCATCACCAGGTTGCAGCTCCAGTCCCATCATAGCCACCTGTAAAGCATCTGTTCCATTGGCACAGGGTATCACATGCTTTACATCTAAATACGCCTCAAGTGATTTCTGGAAATTTTTAACCTCAGGGCCATTAATAAAAGCTGTTGAATCAATAACATCTAATATGGCTTTATCTATGTCGTCTTTCATTTTTAAATATTGGGATTTCAAATCCACCATCTGTATTTTCTTTATTTTTTCTTATTTAAAACATCAATACATGCAATTTTTTTACTATTGCAAAGTTAGAATAATTTTAAAGTCTGACATCAAATATACATGCAGATGAATGAATATTTTTTTTAAAACTCAGCAGTTTTTATAACTTTACAATATTAATTTAAAAATTTACTATGAAAATATCAATTGAAATAAGCATGTATCCTCTTTCTGAAAAATACAAACCACTTATAACATCTTTTCTGAAACGTTTAAATACATACCAGAACATCACTATTGAAACCAATGGCATGAGTACACAGATATTCGGGGAATTTGATGATGTATTTCAAACACTGAAAGCTGAAATAAAAGATGAGTTCAATAAAAACAACAAAGTTATTTTTATTATGAAATGTGTTAATTCGCATCTTCAGGAAAAGTATTCAAACGAATATTTTAAATAATTTTTCCCTGTTTAATGACTTTAGATATTTTTGATTGGATGGTTGAAAACTATATTGAACTCATTGGTTCTTGTCTGGGTATCATTTATGTGTTATTGGCAAGCCGTCAGAATATTTGGTGTTGGCTCATAGGCATTTTAAGCTGTGGGCTTTATATCATGGTTTTCTTTATAGAAAAACTGTATGGAGATATGTCCCTTCAGGTATTCTATCTTATCATGGGCATCTATGGATGGATTTTATGGCATAGCAAAAGAAATAATTCTGAAGAAATTAAAATACATTACATTAAACTATTTCAATTTATTTATTTGTTGGTTTTCATATTTATCAGCACTGTTGGTTTTGGGTATATACTTTCTCTAACCGAAGACCCTATACCTTACTGGGATGGCTTTACAAATGCACTTGGACTTGCAGGTACATGGATGACAGCCCGCAAATACATCGAAAACTGGTTGCTTTGGATTTTTGCAAACATCGTTTGTGCTGCCATATATTATTACAAAGGTCTTTATCCAACTGTGGTGTTCTATTTAATTATGTCCCTGTTGGCTCTCCGAGGATATTACTTGTGGAAAAAAGAAATCATTAAAATATAAAACATGAAATACTTATACAAAAATAAAAAAATCAATTATGTTGTTACAGGTAAAGGAAAACCTGTAGTTTTTATTCATGGCTTTACCGAAAGCATAGATATTTGGAAGAGTTTTTCAGCTCATTTCAGAAGAAAATATAAATGCCTGCTCATTGATTTACCCGGTCATGGAAAAAGCGATTGCCTTGATAATGAACATGGGATGGAAGAATCGGCGCACATCATTAAAGAAATATTAGATTTCAATAAAATTAAAAAATGTGTATTAATAGGACATTCGATGGGTGGCTATATCTTATTGGCTTTTGCCGAAGCATTCCCAAATATGCTTCAAGGACTCTGCCTATTTCATTCCTCAGCAATGGAAGATACAGATGAAATTAAACAAAACAGAGAAAAAACAATTGACATTGTGAAACATAACAAGTTTAATTTTCTTTCTCATTTCATTCCCAGTTTATTTGCCTCCGAAAACAAAGAAAGATTAGAGCTCCACATTAAAGAATTGATTAAAGAAGCCGAACAGATGAATCCAAAAGGAATTATAAATGCCATAAATGGTATGAAAATAAGAAAAGACCGCAGAGATGTCTTAAAAGCTTTAAATGTTCCTGTTCTTTTCATCGCAGGTAAAAAAGACAGCCGCATCCCTGTTCAGAAATTAACAGAACAAATTATCTTACCCAAAATATCAATCTCACTTTTTCTTGAAAACACTGGTCATATGGGCTATTTGGAAGAACCAGAAATGACAAGAGATACTTTAGATTTTTTTATTAAAAAATGTTATAATGTTATTTAGAATAATTATAAATTATTATCTTTGTAAAAAATAATTATTGACTTAAAATAAATAGAATGAAATCGGATTTAGAAATTGCACAATCGGTAAAAATGAAACCGATAACAGAAATAGCAAAACGACTAAATATTGATGCTGATGACTTGCATCTTTATGGAAAATATATTGCCAAACTTCCCTTAAAACTTATTGACGAAAGTAAACATAAAAACAAAAAACTGGTCTTAGTAACAGCCATTACCCCGACACCAGCGGGAGAAGGCAAAACAACCACTTCGATAGGCCTTACTGAAGGGCTTAATAAAATTGGTATAAATGCCATGGTAGTACTTCGTGAGCCCTCCTTAGGACCTGTTTTTGGCATCAAGGGCGGGGCAGCAGGTGGCGGTTTTTCGCAGGTATTACCAATGGAAGATATCAATTTACATTTTACAGGCGATATTGCTGCAGTAGAGAAAGCCCACAATTTACTTTCCGCTTTAATTGATAATTACATGCAAGCAAAAAATGAAATTGGTCTTGATGCCCGAAAAGTTACGTGGAAAAGAGTTATGGACATGAATGAACGCTCTCTAAGAGATATCATCATTGGTTTGGGAGGGGCTAAGCAGGGTGTTCCCAGAGAAACGGGCTTTGATATTACTTCGGCATCCGAAATAATGGCAATATTATGTTTATCAAAAGACCTAAATGAACTTAAGAAAAAAATGAGCAACATTCTTATTGGCTATACCTTTGACGATAAACCAGTATATGCGCGTGATATAAAAGCACAAGGAGCCATGGCAGCATTGATGAAATATGCCATCATGCCCAATCTGGTTCAAACAATTGAAGGGAATCCAGCCATCTTACATGGGGGTCCTTTTGCCAATATCGCACAAGGAACCAATTCAATTATTGCCACTAAGATGGGGCTTACGCTATCAGATTATGTAGTGACAGAAGCAGGTTTTGCCTCCGAGCTTGGAGCAGAAAAGTTTTTTGACATAAAATGCCAGTATGGAAACTTACACCCAAACGCAGCCGTAATCGTTGCAACAATTCGTGCATTGAAATATCATGGAGGTGTCAAATTAAAAGATTTAAGCATCCCCAACACGAATGCTCTATCAATTGGGATGGCCAACCTTGAGAAACACATAGAAAATATCAAGAAATTTAACCTCCCTCCTATTGTGGCAATCAATAGATTTGTTAGCGATTCAGCAGAAGAACTGGAATTATTGAAAACCAAGTGTAAAGAATTAGGTGTTAAAGTTGCCATAAACAATGCCTGGGAAAAAGGTGGTGAAGGAGCTATTGAGTTGGCACAACTCGTTAAAGAAGCTGCCGAAAGTTGTCCCATCTGTTTTAAACCCTTGTATAATCTGGAATGGGAAATGGAAAAGAAAATTGAAACTATTGCCACCGAACTTTATGGAGCAGACCATGTAGAATACAGTGTTGAAGCCAAAGTTGACATTAGGAAAATTAATGAACTGGGACTTAACAAACTGCCTGTTTGTATAGCAAAAACGCAGAAATCACTTTCCGATGACCAATATAAACTGAATCGTCCTAAAGGTTTTACAGTTAAAATAAGAAAAATAGAAATAGCTGCCGGAGCTGGCTTTGTTGTACCCATAGCAGGTACTATTATGCGCATGCCCGGCTTGCCTTCTGTGCCATCAGCCGAATTTATTGATATAGATAATGAGGGGAATATAACAGGATTGTTTTAAACATTTTACTGGTTATTTCATATTATTCTTTTTTATTTTCTATCTTTTTCAAAAAGTTTTAATTAGCTATTTATAAACATATTTCCTCTCCATTATTTGAATAAATAGTTCTACCATTCCCTTTTCATCTCCCACTGCTCTCTGTTTTTCGCAGGTATTTTTTTTTTAAATATGTTATATTTATAATCACTGTTGTCCGATAAAAAATTTATGAAAAATTTATATGTCTGGACTATTCAATTAAATAT
>CAZVOS010000236.1:0-5366 GCA_964628845.1 uncultured Bacteroidales bacterium
ACTCATGCGAATGACACCATTAGGACAGCCATAAACAGAAAGGATTAGTTTTTCCTGAGCTTCTTTATCCATTATAAAAGCAGGAAGTTCTGTTTTAACGGCGTTGAAAATCAAGTTTGGCTCAGTGGCTGAGAGTTCGCTTTTATAAATGCTCTCATATTTCTTAACACAATTTAAAAAGCCCTGTTCTTTATCGCCTGGTATGGTAACAACAGCAAAAGATTCTCTTGGAATGGCATTTCTGAGACTGCCACCATCAATGCTTGATAATCTTAAGCCATGTTCTTTGGCAGCATGATGCATATATCTGAATAAGAGTTTGTTTGAATTGCCTCTGCCTAATACGATATCCATACCTGAATGGCCGCCTTTGAGCCCTTTGAGTTCGAGTTTATAGCCGATATGTCCTTGTGGGATTGCTTCTTCATTGTATTTCAGGATTGCAGTGGTGTCGATTCCACCTGCACAGCCCACATAGAGTTCACCTTCATCTTCGGAGTCGAGGTTTATAAGAATACTCCCGTTGAAAAGACCTGGTTTTAAACCGAAAGCACCGGTCATACCAGTTTCCTCATCTATGGTTAGAAGTGCTTCAACAGGCCCATGTTTGATAGAATTATCTGCCATAACAGCAAGTGTTGCAGCAACGCCAATGCCGTTGTCGGCGCCTAATGTAGTGCCGCGTGCTTTAACCCATTCACCATCAATAAAGGGTTTTAAGGGGTCGCTTAAGAAATCGTGCTGGGTATCTGCATTTTTCTGAGGCACCATATCGAGATGTCCCTGCAATACTACTCCTTTACGGTTTTCCATGCCGGGAGTGGCTCCCTTGCGGAGGATAACATTGCCTACTTCATCAACATGAGATTCTATGTTGTGTTTTTTAGCAAAGTCGAGTACATACTGCGTTATTTTACCTTCGTGCTTGGAAGGGTGGGGGATGTTACAGATTTCTTCGAATATCTGCCATAGCTGTTCTGGTTTGAGGTGGGTTAAGATGTTGTTCATTGTTTTGTCTCCTTATAATAATTAATATTTTTTATTGCTGTAAAAATACAAATAATAGATAACTTTAATATTAATTAATTAAAAAAAAAGAAGTCGTATATCAAACTAATTTCATAAGCTTGCATCAAATGTTAAAACATTCTTATTTTAAGAAAATTTGATTAATTTTGTTTTTAAAACAATACAATAAATAAAATTATTAATGAGAAATATTTTTGTTACAGGCGGAGCAGGATTTATTGGCTCTACGCTTTGTGAGTATCTTATTAACAAAGGAAAGAATATTATTTGTTATGATAATTTTGACGATTTTTATCCTGAAAAAATAAAAAGCCATAATTTAAGTCAAATTATTTCTCATCCTTCTTTTAAATTAATTGTTGGCGATATTAATGATAGTGATAAGTTAGATTATTTATTTCAACTAAATAATATTGACTTGGTCATTCATTTAGCAGCTAAAGCTGGTATTCGCCCATCTATTCAAAACACTTTGAAATATGTAGATGTAAATGTAAGTGGCACTGCCGTTTTATTAAACAGCATGAAAATACATGGAATTAACAATTTGATTTTTGCATCATCCTCATCGGTTTATGGAAATAATACCAGCATACCGTTTAATGAAATTGACAATGTTGACAATCCTCTTTCTCCATATGCTGCAACTAAAAAAAGTTGTGAATTGCTTATTCACACATATCATCATTTATATAAATTTAATGTTTTAATATTACGATTTTTTACGGTTTACGGCCCCCGTCAAAGACCTGACTTAGCTATACATAAATTTTTTAATTTATTATATAATGAAAAACCTATTGAAATATTTGGTGATGGCGATACAAGTAGAGATTATACATATATTGACGATATAGTTTGTGGGATTTATGGTGCAATAAGCTACCTGAGAAAAAATGAAAATACACATGAGATTATTAATTTAGGAAATAGTTTTCCAATAAAGTTAAAAGAACTTATATCAACTATAGAAAGTATTACCGAAAAGAAATTTATAAAGAATTATTTATCTATGCAAAAAGGAGATGTAAATTCAACCTATGCTGACATCAATAAAGCAAGGATACTTTTAGATTATGATCCACAAACACGATTAAAAACAGGTCTTGAAAACTTTAAAAAATGGTTTGATAAAACACATAATATTGTTTAATTTATGATAAAACTTTCTATTATTCTTCCAGTATATAATGAAGGACAAGGTATTCGTGAACTATTTCAGCAGCTTAACGATGCTCTTAAATTATATAATTATGAAATAATTGCTGTAAATGATGGCTCAATAGACAATTCGTATGAGGTATTAAGTTCTATTGCTGAAAATGATAAAAAAGTAAAAATTATTAATTTTAAAAAAAATCATGGACAAACAGCAGCAATTAATGCGGGTATTCAAAATGCTACAGGAGATATTATTGTTTTAATGGATTCTGACTTGGAAAATTCACCGTATGATATACCTTTATTGATTAATAAAATAAATGAAGGAAATGATGTGGTGAGTGGCTGGAGAAAAACCAGATGGACGGGTAAGTGGTTGACTAGAAAGCTGCCTTCAATTTTAGCAAATTCATTAATAAGTTACGTTTCCGGAGTTAAACTTCATGACTATGGTTGCACTTTAAAGGCATATAGAAGAGAAATTATAACAGATGTAAAGCTTTATGGACAGATGCATAGATTTATTCCTGTATATTGCAAATGGCAAGGAGGTAAAGTTTCAGAAGTGCCTGTAAATTATCAAGTTAGAAAATTTGGAAAAAGCAATTATGGTATTAATAGAACATTTAAAGTGATTTTAGATTTGGTATTAATTAAATTTCTTGAAAGATACATGCAACGTCCTATTCATTTTTTTGGCGGAGCAGGATTTATTTCTTTTTTTATAGGATTAATTACTTTTTCTATTGCACTTTACTTTAAACTTACAGGACAGAAAGATTTTGTTCAAACACCTTTACCAACACTTACAGTTATGTTTTTTATTATTGGTGTTCTTATGATTTTAATGGGAGTTATTGCTGAAATTTTAATGAGAACTTATTATGAATCGCAAAACAAATTTCCTTTTATTATTAAAAACAAAATTAATTTTTAATGAAAAAATTAAATTTAGGATGTGGCATTGATTATAAAGAAGGTTATATTAATGTTGACTTTCATTCTCATGTTAAAGTTGATTTGCAACATAATTTAAATCAATTACCCTACCCTTTTATGGATAATGAACTGGATCAGATTTATGCATCTCATATTCTTGAACACCTTGATAACCCATTTCTAATTATGGCTGAGCTGCATAGAATATTGAAAAAAGATGCTGAATTAGTTGTAAAAGTTCCGCATTTTAGTAGAGGATTTACTCATTCCGAACATAAAGCTGGATTTGATGTAACTTTTCCCTATTATTTTAATCCAATGTTTACTAAATCGGGATACTATGGTGTTGAATTTGAATTAAAAAAAATAAGATTAAATTATTTCGCTTTTTTGCATTTATTACCCTATATGGGTGTCAATAAATGGGTTATTTTTTTTATGAAACATATAGGAAACATTATTAATTTCTTTGCTAATTTATCTCCAAAATTTTGTTCTAGACTTTGGTGTTTTTGGGTTGGAGGTTTTGAAGAGATTGAGTTTGTGTTTATTAAAAAATAAAAAAAATGGTTATTGATGATATTAAAACAGCGAAAGCCTTTGCTACATCATGGAATAATTTACCTCAAGGTTCTATTTATACTTTTGATCAATTTGAAGAATGGGTTGCACCACTCAATAAAAGCAATTTTGAAGACAAAAACATATTGGAACTTGGTTGTGGTAATGCAAGTTTATTAGTACATTGTGTTAAATGGAACCCTGCTTTTATAACTGGGATAGATTTAGGAGATAGTGTTTTATCGGCTCAATCTAATCTAAAACAAACAGGTTATACTAATTTTATTATTGAAAAAGGCGACTTAACAGATTATATTGCAAAGAATAAATTTGATTTGGTTTTTTCAATTGGAGTTTTGCATCATCTAAAAGAGCCACAAAAAGGTTTTATTTCAATTATTGAAAATACAAAACAAGGAGGGCATTTCCATTGTTGGGTTTATGCTAAAGAAGGCAATGCTCTTATTCGTTATATAGTTGACCCATTAAGAAAAATTGTATCTGGTTTGCCATGGTGGTTTAATAAATATTTTATTGCTACACCACTTTCATTTTTGTATTTTCTTTATGCTCATTTAATTACAACTTTACATTTTTCATTTATGCCTTTATATAAATACAGTAAGTGGATAACTAAAAGAAATTTTTTATTCTTCAGGCACGTCGCTTTCGATCAGCTGGTTACTCCTCAAACGACTTATATTGAAAGAGAAACTATTGAAAAATGGCTCATGTCAGAAAAAAGAATTGATAAACAGAGTATTTATATAATTTTCAGGAATGGTAATTCATGGAAGTTTGGTGGTAAAATAATTTAAACTATGTGTGGTATTGTTGGTTTTACTGGTAGTGGTGATAAACATATTTTAAATACTATGGTAAATTCCATAAAATACAGAGGACCAGATGCTCAGGTTTCTTTCTTTCAAGACAATGTTGCCTTAGGACATGTTAGACTCTCTATTATTGATTTAAGACCAGAAGCCAATCAGCCAATGTTTTCTAAAGAAGGGGATTTGGCAGTAACTTTCAATGGTGAAATATACAATTTTTTAGATCTTAAAAAAAAAATTGAACCTAAATATAACTTTAAAACTAAAACTGATACTGAAGTATTGCTATATCTTTATCGTGAGTATGGAGTTGAAATGCTTGATATGATAAACGGCATGTTTGCTTTTGCTATTTATGATTTTAACAAAAAAATACTATTTATAGCTAAAGATAGAATGGGTAAAAAACCATTGTATTATACTACAACAAACGATGGTTTTATTTTTGCATCAGAACTAAAAGCTGTATTAAAACACCCCTCTGTCAAAAAAGACTTAAATATTGAAGCTGTAAATCAATACCTTACATTTGATTATATACCTAGCCCGAACAGTATTATTGAAAATGTATTTAAACTGGAACCAGGGCATTATATGCTGGTTAAAAACAATAAAATTTTTGAAAAAAAATCCTACTGGAAACATAGTTTTTCTCAAAAAGTAAATATTAATTTTAATGATGCCATTAATAAACTGGATACATTATTGAATCATGCTGTTAAGGACAGATTAATGAGTGATGCCCCCTTGGGCGTTTTCTTGAGTGGTGGCTTGGATAGTTCTACAGTAGCATATTATGCTCAAAAAAATTCAATGCAGAAAATAAAGACATTTTCTATCGGG
>CAZVOS010000237.1:0-5362 GCA_964628845.1 uncultured Bacteroidales bacterium
AGGGATAACACCATAATGGGTGTGAAGGGTTTGCGATGTCCTTTCATAGAAGTAGTAATGAGCGGATACTTTTGTGAAGGATTGAAATTATCAGGTTTAAATAATAAACCCTTGTATTCCTTTTTATTATATGACCAATAAATTAGTTCTGCATTCCCCCACAAAAAACCAGCTTGTTGGGGGTTAATGTTGCTGACTTTTATCGGTTCGGTAAAATCTCTTTGCGAAAACCATAAATCACCGAATTCTTTATATGAGGAGCGCCTGAAAATCAAATTGGGTGTATTTTTTGCTTTTTGTAATGCGAAAAACCTATAATTATCCCTAATAAGAACTTTATACTTATCTCTACTTTTATTATCAACTACATAAAAGCCCTCTTCTTTTGTATCTTCATCAACAAATTTAATTAGAATGTTTTCATTTTTGCTTATACAAAAAGCATCTTCATCAAGCTTCACATAACGGTTTATTATTCTGCCTTCAATTTTTCCCTTTGTAATATTTACGGGCAATTCATCTTCATCAGTTTTGCATTCCCATATATCATATTTGTCATAGATTAAGACTGAGTTGTCGTTTTCAGTCCAACCTGCAATACCAAAAGGAGGTGGAGGGCCAGGATTGTCATGTTCATAATTGTAAAAAACGGATAATTTTTTTGGCGTTAACAGTCTCTTGCTAGCTTGTTGCACATCGTACAGATACCATAAACTGTCTTTATCTTCGTAAAACGCTACATATCTTCCTTCGGGTGACAAAGAAACAGTAAATGGTTTTTTTTCGAGAAATTTTCGTTTTTTTCCCGTTTCCACTTCAATAATAAAATAGTCTTTATGATTTCCTGATTCCCATGATGCCTGAAGTTCATATGGAATACCTGAAGAGCCGAGAGCTATAGTTCCATTATTTTTTTTCATCAATTGCACATCAGGAATGTTTTCGTTGGCTAATATTGAGATATGTTTAGTTTCTGGGAAATATGCTGTGAGATAACTTCTTTTGTTTTCTTTTTCAAGTTCATTGAGTTGCTGGCTCATTAGTTTGGTGTCTGTCCAACTCCACAAATCCAAATTAATTTTATCATCATCAGGAATGGTATCTTTAGGAGGAGGTTTTACATAGGGAGTTGTACCAAAAAAAAGCTTTGAGTTATCATCGGAGAAAAAAAGTGTTGCATGAGAACTGATAACATGCCCTTTGATTATCCTATTACTTGATGAGTCCACTATCAGTCTTGAATTTATCTGTTTTTCAGAAGCATAAAACAAGCTAAAGACTTTTTGTTCGGTTGTATCAGATGAAAAAATAAAAGCAAGTTGTTTTGATGCCCCATCAACAGCTAAATTTTTAGCTTCACCCATGTTTCTAAAAACAATAAATGATTTTCCTGTCATCGTACTAAAAATATTTACTTCGACAGTATTGCATGAGTCTCCTGTATTTGAAATATAGCCAATCCATTTGCAGTCGTTTGTAACGAAATAATCGCTGACATTTTCAAAGTTAAAATATTTTCCATTTTTGGGTTCAGCAATTATAAGCGTATAGGTTTTAATTTTATTTTTTTTTGCTTCTTCTTCTTTAGTGGTCTCTTTAGATTTATCAGTAGGTTCATAAGTAAAGGCAAACCAATCAGATTTCTTTTCGGGAAGCATGTACATCTTAACATCTGGATATTTAATTATTTTAAGAGTAGATAAATACATTACTCCCAATGAATCTTTAGGGAGTTGGTCTTTCTTTTTTTTAGCTAATTTGGCTTTTTTTATAGTCTCTTCTTGGGGTTTAATTTTGAAGACAATAAATTCAGAGCAGGATGCGAATTTGGCTTCACAGCCCCTTGGAATGATTTCGGTTTTGCCAGTTTGATTGTTACGGATGTATAATGAGCCATCGCCCATAAAGGTGTTCACTTCATAAGAGAGCCAATTTCCGTTGTTAGATATTTGGGGATTATCGAGCGATTTCCAAAAGCTATAATCTTCAGGTTTAAGTGTTTTTTTGGATTGTGAGCTTGCATAAAAAGCAGAATTGACACAAAAAATGAGAAAGATAATACGTAAGATAAACTTTTTTAGATTCATTTAGAATTTATTTTTCAAATATAGACCTGTAAACGAATTTTCGCATTTGATAATATTCTCAGGTGTTCCTTCAAAGATGACATAGCCACCCTCCTCGCCTCCATCTTTTCCGAGGTCGATAATCCAGTCGGCACATTTGATAATGTCGAGGTTATGTTCAATAATAATAATTGAGTGTCCGTTATTGACAAGACTGTCGAAGGCAATAAAGAGCTTGTTAATATCGTGAAAATGCAGACCAATAGTTGGTTCATCAAAGATAAAAAGATGAGGTTCTTCATTAAAGCCCCTGGTTAAGAATGAAGCGAGTTTGATACGTTGGGCTTCTCCCCCGCTTAGAGAGTTTGATGATTGTCCCAGTCTTAAATAGCCGAGCCCAACATCAAGCATAGGTTGTAATTTGTTGAGTATTCTATCGTTTATACTATTTTTTTTTATAGAGCTAAAGAAGCTGGCAGCTTCTTCAACGGTCATATCAAGCATATCAGCTATATTTTTGCCAAAGTATTTGACATCTAGAATTTCGTTTTTAAATCTTTTTCCTCCGCAAGTTTCACATTTCAATCGTATGTCTGCCATGAATTGCATATTAATAGTGACTTCGCCTTCGCCTTCACATTCTTCGCAACGTCCACCAGGCACGTTAAAAGAGAAGAAGCCAGGCTTATATCCCCTGACGACAGAAAGTTTTTCGTCAGCAAAAATAGTTCTGATGTCATCAAAAATTTTTAAATATGTTGCGGGATTTGAGCGGGATGATTTTCCAATGGGATTCTGGTCAACTAGTTCAATATGTTTTATTATAGAGTTGTCAAAGTATATACTTTTATGTTTACCTGGTTTATCGGCAAATCCAGTAAGTTGTTTCTTCACTGCATTATAGAGAATTTTTCTTATCAATGTTGTTTTGCCAGAGCCGCTTACACCAGTAACAACAGTAATAATTCCTAAGGGAACTTTCACATCAATATTTTTCAGATTGTTTTCGTGAGCCCCTTTAATATGAATAAATTCCTGCCATTGTCTGCGTTTTTGGGGTATTTTAATTTCTTTTTTCTTATTGAGATAATGAGCTGTAAGGGTATTTTTTTTAAGCAATTCATTTACAGTTCCTTCGAATACAATCTCACCTCCAAACTGCCCAGCCATTGGGCCAATATCGATAATATTATCAGAAGCATTAATAATTTCCTCGTCGTGTTCAACAACAATAACAGTATTTCCGATGTTTTTAAGGTTTTTAAGAATTCCTATTAATCTTGAAGTATCTCTTGGATGTAGGCCAATACTTGGTTCATCGAGGATATACATAGCACCCACAAGGTTATGGCCTAAAGAAGTGGCCAGACTGATTCTCTGTGATTCGCCTCCTGAAAGTGAATTTGAGAGACGGTTTAGTGTAAGATACCCCAAACCAACATCAAGGAGGTACGATAGCCTGGTTTTGATTTCGATTAAAAGTCTGCTGGCAATTTTTTTTTCAGAATCATTTAACTGTAATTTATTAAAAAAGTCGAGTAACTTAGTCACAGGCATTAATACAATGTCGGCAATAGAATACATATTAATTTTCACATAAAAAGCGTCTTTTCTTAATCGCGTACCTTTACAATCGGGGCACAAAGTTTTGCCTCTAAACTTGGCAATAATAATTCTGTATTGTATTTTATAGCTTTGTTTTTCGGCAAAACTAAAAAAATCATTAATTCCGTTGATGTCTCCATTACCCTTCCACAAGAGAGCTTTTTGTACTTCGGAAAGTTCATTATAAGGTGCATGAATAGGGAAATTATATTTGTATGCCTTCATAATGAAATCATTTTTCCATTCCGATAGTTTTTCGCCATTCCAGCAGGCCACGGCAGCATCAAAAACTGACAGTTCTTTATTAGGGATAACAAGGTCTTCGTCAATACCAATAACAGAACCAAAACCCTCACATTTTGTACAAGCACCGTATGGGTTATTAAAACTAAAGAAATTGGGTGATGGTTTTACGAAAGTTATACCATCGGCTTCAAACTTGTTAGAGAATGTAGTAAAATATTTTTTTTTATTTTTAGACTCAACAAGCAATAAGCATTCGCCATGCGATTCGTTAAATGCAATCTGAACCGAATCAGCCATTCTTGCCTTAAAATCCATGTCGCATTTTTTAACTATCAATCTGTCAATAAGAACTCCTTTGGCATTGTTTATTTTATAGTTATTATTGTTTAAGACATCGCTGATATTTTGAATATCGTTCTTAAATAAAATCCTTGTATAACCTTGTTTTAGTAATAGTTTTAAATAATCTATAGCGGCTTGTTCATCTTTAAGGATAATGGGGAAAAGGATTTGGATTTTGGCATCTTCATCAAAATGGCATACATAGTCCACCACATCGCTGACACTGTGACGTTTAACCTCAACACCAGAAATGGGTGAGTATGTTTTTCCAATTCTTGCAAACAACAATTTAATATATTCATATATTTCGGTTGATGTGCCAACTGTAGAGCGGGGATTTCTTGATTTAATTTTCTGTTCGATGGCAATAGCTGGAGACAAGCCTTCGATATTATCCACTTCGGGTTTTTCCATACGTTGGAGAAATTGACGGGCATAGGCACTTAAGCTCTCAACATATCTTCTTTGCCCTTCGGCATAAAGCGTATCGAAAGCCAATGTTGATTTACCAGAACCTGACAAACCAGTAATGACAGAGAATTTAAAACGGGGGATAGCCAGGGATACATTTTTTAGATTATGCATCCTTGCCCCTTTAATAATGATATAATCTTTTGGATTATTCTTATGTATTTCTGCCACAATAATTAAACTTATAAAACTTAGTTGATTTAAAAATAAATCTCACACATAAAAAATATACCAGCAGGATAAATGTCAGACAACTTATAGTTTTATCTCATATATGACTTTTCCATATATCACAACGGCATAAAATTCAAAGTTAGTAATTTTCATTCACTCATATTGAAAATATTTTAAAAGATGAAATTAGAAATTTTTGTTTTTTCAATTACAATTTGAAGAAGAAAAGGTGAAAGGGAAAAGGGAAAAGGTGAAAGGTGAAAGGGAAAAGGGAAAAGGTGAAAGGAGAAAGTAAAATAAGTTTAAATGCTTATTGTGTTGGATATTGGTGTTTAAGTAATGGTTTCAATATATTCTATACGTTCCGAAGTTGGTTTCAATCCTTATTGTGTTGGATATTGGTGTTTAAGGAAACAACTGAAAGAGGTAAATAAAAACGTTATTAAGTTTCAATCCTT
>CAZVOS010000238.1:0-5353 GCA_964628845.1 uncultured Bacteroidales bacterium
ACAGAGATTTAAAAGCCATCATCAGAAAAAAAGGCAGTATGGAAACATTATATGTTCAAAACTTCAACGAAGTACAGAAATTCTTAGTAGGTAAATACGATATAGAAGTTCTTTGTTTACCCAGAATGTATATTTATGATGTGGACGTTTCACAAAATACGACAACTACAGTAGAAATACCACAACCCGGTATTGTTGTTTTGCAAAGACCTGCTGCCGGCTATGGCAGCTTATATCTGGAAGAAAGAAATGAATTAAAGCTGGTTCTTAATCTTTCTGAAAATATCACACAAGAATCGATAATACTACAACCAGGAAAATACAGGGTGGTTTTCAGAACCAAATTCGCATCACGTACTTTAAGTACTGTAGAAAAGACTTTTATTATTGAATCAGGAAAAAGTCAGACAATTAAATTATTCATGTAATTAACAAATGGCTTATGAAAAAATACGAAATACTATCTAAGCAGGATACCCGTTCAGGTTTTGGGGCTGGTCTTTTAGAAGCTGGAAGACAAAATCCAAATGTGCTTGCATTATGTGCCGACCTTATTGGTTCTTTAAAGATGAATGCTTTCGTAAGCGAATTCCCACACCGTTTTTTTCAGACTGGCATAGCAGAAGCTAATATGATTGGCATAGCTGCCGGCTTAACTATCGGAGGTAAAATACCTTTTGCAGGCAGTTTTGCAAACTTTGCAACAGGCAGGGTCTACGACCAGATACGACAATCGGTAGCTTATGCACAGAAAAATGTAAAAATATGTGCCTCTCATGCAGGTCTTACTCTTGGTGAAGATGGCGCCACACACCAGATACTTGAGGATATTGGACTGATGAAAATGCTGCCAAATATGTGCGTGATAAACACCTGCGATTACAACCAGACCAAAGCCGCTACATTAGCCATTGCTAAATATACAGGCCCTGTATATCTGCGCTTTGGACGCCCTGTAGTACCCAATTTTACCCCTGAAAATGCCACCTTCGAAATCGGTAAAGCCATTACTCTTAATGAGGGTACAGATGTGAGTATCTTTGCAACAGGTCATCTTGTATGGAAAGCCATCGAAGCTGGCTATATCCTGGCTGAAAAAGGTATTGATACAGAAATTATAAACATACATACCATCAAACCCCTCGACGAAGAGCTTGTTATCAAATCAATTATGAAGACAAAATGCGCTGTAATTGCCGAAGAACATCAGCTTAATGGCGGTCTGGGAGAAAGTATTGCAAGAGTATGCTCACAAAAACTCCCCACCCCGCTCGAGTTTGTTGCTGTTAAAGACATCTTTGGACAAAGTGGTACACCCGAAGAGCTTATGGTTAAATATGGACTCGACACACCTGATATAATAAATGCAGCTCTTAAAGCAATATCACGTAAAAAATGATGTTTCAATCTTAATAATAAAGGTTAAACATGCATGGAAAAATATTCTGATAGTGACATCTTAAATCTTTTTGAAGAAAATGCCGAAAAAGCTTTTAATATACTCCTCAGTCAATACCAAAAGCCAATTTACTGGCACATCAGACGTATGGTTATTCATCATGAAGATGCCAACGACATTACACAAGATACTTTTATTAAAGTGTGGCAGAACATTAATCAATTTAAAAAAGAAGCAAAACTTTACACATGGCTTTACAGGATAGCTACAAATGAAACCATTAACTTTCTGAATAAAAAAAAACGTTTCTTGTTCTTTTCGTTTGACACCCTTGAAAAACAACTGTCAGAAACACTCGAAGATGATAACTATTTCAATGGGGATGCTGCACAACTTAAATTCCAAAAAGCCATACTCTCTTTACCACAAAAGCAAAGAACTGTTTTTAATATGAAATATTTCAGCTCACTGACCTTTGAAGAAATCTCCTCCATACTTAAAACTTCAACAGGTGCTTTAAAAGCTTCTTACCATCATGCCACAAAAAAAATTGAAAAATTTATTAATAACAATTAAACCTTTTCATTTTTTTCCTATCTAATTATTAGAAAATTTAACAAATGCTTAACAAAAATTATTTTATTCAAGACAAAGAAGGCGATAATCCCTTTACTGTTCCTGATAATTATTTTGAAAGTTTACCCCAACAAATTACAGACAAATGTAAACAATCAAATAAAATTCATAAAACAGTCTATCTCAAACGGATTGTATCCTATGCCGCAATACTTATTATTGGCTTCACTTCAATATTTTTAATCACTTATTATGTAGAAATGCAAAATAAAAAAATACAAAATTATACTTACGAAAACATTATGGAAGAGATGCTTTATTTAGCCGAAATGAACGATATTGATGACACAAACATTATTGATTACATGATTGAAAAAAATATTTACGACAATTCATTTAACAGCAATACTGAAGACATTATTAATTATATCGACACTGAAACAAATAGCGATAATGAAATACTAGAACTTATAGATTATTAACTTAAATTTTTATAATATGAAAACACATTCAATGGTTTATTTTACATTATTTACTTTAATTTTTCCTTTATTAGTTTTTTCACAGAAACATAACAACGATTTTAAAGAGAGAAAAAAAGAAATAGAATTAAAAAAAATTGGTTTTTTAACTGAGAAGATGGCTCTTACTGCTGAGGAAGCACAGGTATTCTGGCCTGTTTACAACGACTTTAATACAAAAAAAGAGGCCTGCATGAAAGAAAACAGAGGCATAAAAAAAATTGACATCAATCAATTAGATAGTTTGTCTGTTAAAGAATTAAATGAATTGGCGGACAGAGAGATTGAAAAAGCCAAGAAAATGCTTGAACTCAGGATACAATATCACGAAAACCTTAAAAAGGTAATTCCTGTAAAGAAAGTTATTTTATTATACGAAGCAGAAAAGGAGTTTAAGAAAGTATTACTCAAAGATTTAAGATTTGAAAGGCAAAATAATAAAACAAAACATTTCAATAATAAATGATGTGGGCATCTTATTTCAAAGGATTTCAGACCTTTTTAAAGCTGGAAAAATCGCTTTCTGTTAATTCAGTTCAGGCCTATATCAACGATTTGCACAAGCTTACTGCATATCTTGAAATAACACAGCAAAAGCTTATGCCCGAAGAGCTTAAATTAAAACATTTTCAGGATTTTCTTAGATGGATTAATGATTTAGGTCTTAGGGCAACCTCACAGGCAAGAATAATTTCCGGTATTAAAGCTTTTTACAAATACTTGATAATTGAGAATATAATTAGTGTAGACCCTACTGAAATGCTTGAATCACCCAAAATAAGCCGTAAGTTACCCGATGTCCTCGATACATTTGAAATAGATAAGCTGATAGGAGCTATTGATTTAAGCAAGCCAGAAGGAGAAAGAAATAAAGCCATACTCGAAACCTTATACAGTTGTGGTTTAAGAGTATCGGAACTCGTTAATTTAAAAATCTCAAACATCTATTTTAATGAAGGTTTTATCAGAATTACAGGTAAAGGCAATAAAGAAAGATTGGTACCCATCGGTAGCATTGCTTTAAAACAAATAATAAATTATATTGAAAATATAAGGGTACATGTAAACATTAAAAAAAATTGTAGCGATATACTTTTTCTCAACAGAAGAGGTAATAAACTTACAAGGGTAATGATATTTACCATCATTAAAGACCTTGCTCTGAAGATAGGTTTAAAGAAAAAAATAAGTCCGCATACGTTCCGTCACTCATTTGCTACACATCTTATTGAAGGAGGCGCTGATCTTAGGGCAGTACAAGAAATGCTCGGTCATGAGTCAATTACAACTACTGAAATTTATACCCACCTCGACAGGGATTATTTAAGAAGCTCAATTTTACAATTCCACCCCAGAAATTAATCTATATGTCACCTCCTAAATTTAAATCCAAGGATGCCCAACTTACTGAAATCAATTCATCATCCTGAAAAAAGAAATCAATAGCATTTTTTTCGTATGATATACGTTTTTCACCCCACTCTTCTACGTCAGTTTCGTACTCTGTATAACCATGGTCTGACATGAGCCCAATAATTTCCTTTTCATTTTTTCCAATAATCTTTTTCCCAAAAATTAAGGCATCTTCATTATCAATTTCCACACAAGTAAAAATTGAATTGTCTTCACCTTCAAAAAAGAATGTTATTCCTTCCTCAAAATAAGTTATAATCTTTGTTTCGAAATCTTCATCATTAAGAATCTCTGTATCATCTGGTTCACCCAAAGCTGATTTTATAACATCTATAGTATCACCAAAAACAAAGTCACCTAAGCCAATATCCGGTTTAATCTCTAAAAATTTTATCATATTAAATATTTATTACGATTATTAACAAAAATTTTTATGTAAAATTATAAATTATTGTGTAACAAGCATTAAGATTTTTTATATTTTTATTAATTTCGTAAATATTTTAAAAAAGGATGTCATTAACCATACATCAAATACTAATTAAATACTGGGGTTACAGTAGTTTCAGACCATTACAGGAAGAAATAGTCCTGTCCGTGTTCAATGGGTATGATACTTTGGCATTATTACCCACAGGAGGAGGCAAATCTATTTGTTTTCAGATACCAGCCATGGCATTAGAAGGTATTTGTATAGTTATTTCCCCTCTTATTGCACTCATGAAAGACCAGGTAGCACATTTAAAATCGAAAGGCATAAAGGCCATAGCTATTTATTCAGGAATGACAAAAAACGAGATAGATATTGCGTTGGATAATTGTGTTTACGGGGACATTAAATTCCTCTATATTTCACCTGAAAGGTTACAAACAGATATTTTTGTTGAACGCCTCAAAAAAATGAAAGTATGCCTCCTAGCAGTAGATGAATCGCATTGTATATCGCAATGGGGCTACGACTTTCGCCCTCCATATCTAAACATTGCTGAAATCAGAAGATATATTCCTAAAGTTCCTGTACTTGCACTAACAGCAACCGCCACACCCGATGTTATTGTGGATATTCAGGAAAAACTTCACTTTAAAAACGGACAGGTATTTCAAAAAAGCTTTGAACGAAAAAACCTGACATATATGGTTTTTAAAGAAGAAAACAAGTTATCCAGAATACTTAACATCATCAATAAAATTAAAAGATGTGGTATTATTTATGTAAGAAGCCGTAAAAAAACAAAAGAAATTGCAGACATCTTAATAAAAAATAAGATATCAGCCGACTTTTATCATGCTGGTGTTGACCAGCGTATCAGAGATAAAAAACAAGAGGATTGGATGCAGGGAAAAACTCAGATTATTGTTGCTACCAATGCATTCGGGATGGGTATCGACAAATCAAATGTCCGATTTGTTATCCATCTTGACATCCCCGACTGTATAGAATCTT
>CAZVOS010000239.1:0-5322 GCA_964628845.1 uncultured Bacteroidales bacterium
TGTGGTTGGTGCTGACAGTGACGACGACAATGGCCCCAGTAGTGGCTCAGCATATGTGTTTACTAAACAAAGTGCATCGTGGATTAGTACAACCCAAACAGCCAAGCTGACAACAACAAATGGTGCTGACCATGACTATTTTGGAAATGCTGTGAGTATATACGGCGACGACATTGTAATAGGGGCCTACGAAAATGATGATAACGGAACAGCCAGCGGTACAGCTTACGTATTTTCGAAACCCACATCAAGTTGGATGAATGCCACAACAGAAAATGCCCGACTTAGTGCTTCTGATGGTGGAAATGGACATCATTTTGGACATTCTGTATGTATTTACGACGACAATATTGTTATTGGTACCTGGGAAGATAATGGCAGTGGGAATGGATCGGCCTACGTCTTTACAAAACCCATTACAGGGTGGACAAGTACCACAGAAACAGCTATTCTTAACGCTTCCGATGGTGCAGCGAATGACTATTTTGGCACCTCGGTCAGTATTTCAGAAAATACTGTTGTTGTGGGGGCAAATTATGATGATAATAATGGCAATGAAAGCGGTTCTGCATACATATTTACGAAACCTGTATCCGGCTGGACAAATACTACCGAAAACAGTAAGATTACTGCTTCTGATTTAACTTCAGATGATTACTTTGGCGTTTCTGTAAGTATTTCGGGCAACCATATAGTGGTAGGTGCAGATGGCGGTGATGATAATGGAATGAACAGCGGGGCTGCCTATTTGTTTGTAAGTAGCCCCAACTCGATGAATGCCCCACTCGAAACTGCCATAACAATTTATCCCAACCCCTTTTCTGAAAACTTATTTATTGATTCAGAGACATATACAGGAAACACCCATTATGAAATATATAATGGCTTATATCAAGTTGTTATGTCGGGCAGGGTCAGAAATAATACCTTACTGCAAACTAAAGAATTACCACAAGGTGTATATATCCTAAAAATAATTAGCGGGCATCACTTTTTCATAGAAAAGCTGGTCAAAGAATAGATTTGGGTATAATCAGTGTTATAATACACAGGAACTATTTCTTTAATTTCCTGATTTTCTGGTCAATAGAGATAAGGAAGATGACAATGCCAGTAAAAATTACGGCAAGTACCAGAACAACAGCTAATATTTTTCCATCCATGCTTAAATAATTTTGTTTAGTTCATATGAATATTTATCATTAATCTTCTCAATCGAACCCTGATATCTACTAACCAAAATGCCATCAGTATCCAGCCAATTAAGGCGGGGATAAAAACCGCATACATATTGCCTTGCATCTTAGCAACTGCAAAAGGAGAATCGCCTTCACTTCCAGGATGTAATGATGCATCAGCTACACGCGGTAAAATACCCACAAAAACAATGAGCATTACAAATGCAAAAATATTGTAAACAGCCGATAAGCGTGCTTTTAAGAGAGGGTTTGGAGAAGCGCTTCTTAAGACAAGATAAGCGAAATAAGCCAGCATACAGACGGCTGCGCCGTTAAGTTTTGGGTCGTTTACCCAGTAATCGCCCCATGTGGTTTTAGCCCATATCATTCCTGTTACAATACCCAATATTCCAAACAGAACACCCACATTGACTGCTTCTACGGCCTTCCTGTCATTATCCATATCAGAATTTGACAGGTATTTAATGCTGTTGAGCAGTGCATAGAAAAAAACAACAATCATAGCAAACCACATACAGACATGAAAAAACACATTACGGATGGTTTCTTCTACAATGGGCAACTGAGGCACTTCTACAATAAAGCCGGCAATAATTGAATACAGCACCAATGTTGCTCCTGTAAGCTTCCACCAATAATGCTTAAGAAATGAGTCAGCAGTTAATCTTTCCATATATAAGGGAATAATATGTATGCGAGAGCCATTATTATTAAATCGAGCAGCAGCAAAATTAATAATAATTTTATAGCTTCGGCCCAGATAAAAATGCCGAGTGCCATTTTAGTAAGTCGTATTGATAAGATTATTAAAGGTAAGGCCAAAGGGAAACTCAAAACTGAAACCAAGGCAAAACTATTATTGGCTTTCCATGCAATGGCACTTGTTGTGGTAAGCATGGACGATAAGCCCAAACTACCCAGTAAAACTGATGGATAAAAGAGCAAAGGACTCTTTATGTAATTGTTGAAAAAGACACAAAAAATAAAGTATGTAATCAGTGTAAAAACGAACATGATTAGATTATTATACAATATTTTTCCCATTATAACCGATTCGGGAGAAGCTACCGTATAATAATAAAAAAATCTGTTTTTGTTTTCCATCACAAAACTGCGTGCCACAGTATTGATGCTTACAAAAACAATAATAATCCAGAATAAAGCATTCCATACAGAGGGTACTATAAAATTCTGAAATACGAGATAAGTGATAAAAACTGTGGACACTATGTAAAGCAATGCTGCTCCTAAGGCATATTTATGGTGCCATTCAATGCGTAGATCTTTTATAAACAAGAATTTTATGTGATTGAACACAATTTCACTTTTTTTTACAAAGTTAAATTTAATTAAACATGTAATAGGAATATTGTGTCAGGTGATAATAACAGAAACACTTTATCTCTTCATTTCTTTAAGCCATATTTTCCATCCCAGGTCCATTTTAAGAATTAATGGAGCATGTTCGCTAAAATGTACCCAATATTTAACACTTGCATCAGCAGATTCTGCATAGAAATAGCTTATATCTTCGAATGTTGTTTTACTAATGGCATTATACAAAGAATAATCGTAACCTACTCTTTGTGCGATGAGCTCTGTATTTGATTTTCCGCCATCGGTTGAAATTGTTGACTTGCCTTTTACACCAGTAAGTTCATTGAAAACTTTTTTGCTTAGCCATACCGAGGTCATGTTGTTTAGTTCTAGAGTACCGCCACTAAAATAGTTATTTTGAGCAGTTGCATTATTTATGGCCTCTGCCGACATTTTAACCTTACCTTTAGTTCCTGCTGCATTAGTCATTTCGTAATCAAACTCTACAGTTTCATTTTCGAGCGATTTGATAGTAATTATAAAGTCGTACAGAGTACCATGATAATCGACTCCATAAACCAGAATCAATCCTTCACTTAAAATAAGTGTGGAACCATTCATGATGTCATATTCCAACTGTGCTGATGAATGGAATGTAATTCCAAAAAATAAAGCGGTAATAAAAGCTAATTTTTTCATTGTGATTTTTTTTAAATTATTAATAGTTTGTTGAAAAATAAATAAGAGCTTATTAAAACACAAATTAATGTAAAATAAATTAAATTATAAGAAATATTTATGTTAATATTTTATTTATTCAGATATTTAAAAAAGTCGTTTATCATTTCCTTTGTTCCAGCTTCAAATATTTGATATATAAAATCATCAGGATAGGTATTAAGTATTTGAATTGCATTATTATAAATGGTTTCGGGTAGTTGCTGTTTGCAATAGGTTAATTTAGCTTTTGTAATGTTTAATTTCTGATTGGTATCTTTTTCGTTTATCCCTTTCGATTTATGTAAACTTTTAATTTTCTCTAAAATATCTTCTTCGTTTATAATGCTTGATACTTTATTCAATGTAGCTTCTGCTTTTTCGAGCCAGAGTTTGAGCAATAGTACGAATTCATTGAAACGCTTTTTATTGTTTTTCTGAATTTGTGTTTGTTCTTTTAAGATGGCAGTCTGATAATACACATAAAGCTCTCTTAGTTCATGTGCAGGGAGGTTCCACAAGGTAACTGATGGGGGTACCCAAACGGTGTGTAAGAAGACTTCAATATCTTTTTCGCCAAAATAATTTATTATATCAGGTATTTCAAACTTATTAATTCTTAATGGACAAACCCAAATACCAAAAAAGGTATTTTTCGATTTACAATAATTATAAAAATAATCAATGTTAGCCATAACTGTTTCGAAGCAGGCATTTTTACGGATAGTTTGATAGGTTTCTTTATTGATACTATCTAAAGAAATTGAAATCTCAAATGAGCCACTGTCGAGCAGGTTTTTGATTTTATCATTAAGGACAGTTCCATTTGTGGTTACAGTGATGCATATGTTAGGATTTAGCTGAAGCATTTTCTCCCATATAGTTTCATATAATTTAATGAGGAATGGCTCTCCCCCCGCAAAACTGGCTTGATATAAATGCGGGATAAATTCTTCCAATTCTTTGACAAAATCTTCATTATAGGGAGTTTTATAATGTGCATAAAGAGGGGATTTTTGGCGGATGGATGAAGAATTATCGGCATTACACATCACACATTCGAGATTACAGGTATTATCGAGGTCAAACTCCATCATTGAGGGATAGCCCTTTGTGTTTTCGGGCAGATGGTCGAACATACGGGCTTTAACCGTATTGAACTCTGTATTGAGCAGGTGATTTTTACAAACAAAACATCCGAAGTCCAAATTATTTTTTTTTATATGACTTCTCAAATCTTCGGCATTATGTCCAAACCAAATTTCTTTTAATGACTGTTTTGGATATTCACCAAGTATGGCTTGTCTGTTGAAACAACATGATAACACCCTGCCATTATTTGTAAATAACATTGATTTGAATGGGGCATGGCAGAGATATTTTATCTGTTCTTGATTTCTTGTGGTGTTATAAGAAAGTAACAACTGTTTACTCAAAGTATTTATATTTCTTTTCTTAAAAATATTCTTAATATATTTTTTCAGGGACATTATTTCAATTTTGTTTTAAAAAATAAATGCTTCGAACTTTTCTTTTATCAAATGTTCATCATTCCCATCTAATGTCTGGACAATAAAATCGAGAGGTGTTTTAATAATTTCATAAAAGCATTTATATTGCTGTTCTTCTGTAAACTCTTTGCTGATATTATCGGTAATTCTAATGAATTTTTCTTTTTTGTTTCTGTTTTCAAGCTGATCGGGTATATTTAAATCACACCATTGATTGAGTTTACAAAAAAATAATTCTTTTAATAAACGGCTTTCTTTTATAGTGGCCGTTAATTTTTCGTGTTCCTCTGCTTTGATTCTCCAAATTTCAATATCAAACAGCAACTGGCGGTAAATGTTTATATTATTTTTTTCTGTTGTACTTTGAGCAGTCCATTTAAACCTGTTAAGATAGGTATATATATGTTCTAAATCCTTACTATTTAAATTCCACATTGCAAAACGGGGCGGGAACCAAAGTGTGTGGAAATACAATTTGATAAGGTTTTCGTTGGCAAAATTCACCAAGCCGGGCAATTCTTTCCAGTTGGGCCGCATAGGGCAAACAGCGATGCTAAAGTGCGTGTTTTTCTGCTTGC
>CAZVOS010000240.1:0-5316 GCA_964628845.1 uncultured Bacteroidales bacterium
ATAATTTTTTAAATCTTCATTGCTGGCATTAGCCAGGTCAATTTTTACTAAACCTTCTTCTGATACCGAAAAACTAACCAGTACTGTACCTTCAATTTTTTCTTTGAGGGCAAAATCAGGATAGGATATTTCCTTTTTTATTAGGTCTTTTATCCCTTCTGGTTCTATAGTTTTTGCACTTAAATGAGTACTTAAAAGAATACATAATGCTGAGATTAAAATTGTTGTTTTCATATTTTTATATTTTTATTGGTTATTTAAAAATGAGACGCTTGAATTAATTGAAAAGTTACTTTCTTTTTATTTTTTTCATTGCTGTATGAAATAGAAATCAAATCTTTTTACAAATATTATCGCGGCTAACGACAATTTGGCACAACTCTGCTGCTAATACCGACTTGCTATCAGGTTACTTAATATAATGCACTTGCTTCGAGAACCGCAAGTCATTTTTCTTGTTAGCGGTTTGGTATAAGTTATAATTGCTACAGACTTAAAAAGATATTTCTAATCAGATATTTCTAAAAAGAGTTTAAGGCAGCAGAGCAGCGTATTATTGCGTTTGTATTTTTCTATTAGACAACAGCGTTTCAGTGCTGAAATTATTCAACAAAATATAGAGAGAAGAAGGGGAGTTTAATAACGCTTAGTTATTTAACATAACAGGCATCACAAGCATCAGAATGTCTTCGTTTTGGTTGTCATCATCAACAGGACGTATGATACCTGCCCTGTTTGGTGTTGACATCTCAAGTGAGATGCTATGTGTATCAAGATTTGACAGCATTTCGATAAGGAATTTGGAATTGAAACCAATTTCCATATCTTCGCCCTGATACTGACAACTGAGACGTTCTTTTGCTTCATTGGAATAATCTATATCCTCGGCAGATATGATGAGTTCCATCCCGGCAACCTTTAAGCGTACCTGAAAAGTAGAATGGCTGGCAAAAATAGATACCCTTTTAATAGTACTTAAGAATGGTTCTCTTTCAACAATAAGTTTATTAGGATTATCAACAGGTATAACGGCCTGATAATTTGGATATTTGCCATCTATTAAACGGCAAATAAGTTTTATATTGTCGAAAGTAAAAATGGCATTTGTTGTGTTATATTCAACCAGAACAGGTATATCATTGTCTGTGGGGAGGTTGTTTTTAAGTTGATTAAGAGGTTTTTTGGGTAATATAAATAAGATTTCGCCATCTTCTCCAACAATATCGTTTCGTTTGTAACATACTAATTTATGAGCGTCAGTAGCCACAAAAATGGCATTTTCGGGGGTCATTTTGAAGAAGACACCTGTCATAACGGGTCGCAAGTCATCATAACCAGTGGCAAAAATTGTTTTGGATATGGCTTTCTGTAAAATACTTGAGTTAATTGATATAGAAGAACTGGAGTCAATTTCGGGAGTTTTTGGATATTCTTCAGCGTTGTATCCACTTAATTTGAAGTTTCCATCTCCTGCTGAAATAGTAATAACTAAGGTTTCAATCTCAACAGAAAATGTGATGGGTGTATTTTTAGTGAAAGTTTTTAAGGTCTCTATAAGAATTTTTGCTGGTACAGCAATACTGCTGTCGTTATCTGCCATTTCCAATTCCATTTGAGTAGTCATTGTTGTTTCCAGGTCTGTAGCAGTTACCGTAAGATGATTTCCTTTGAGTTGAAAAAGAAAATTATCAAGAATAGGAAGTGTGTTGTTTGTGCTTATGACACCACTCAGGGCTTGTAATTGTTTAAGAAGAACTGTACTGTTTGCTATAAATTTCATGTTATATTATTTTAATTATTTTAATAATTTTAATGTCCTAAATTAATGTTGCTAAGATAAACAAAATTATGTTTTTTTTTGAAATTGAGAAAAAAAATGTTTTTTATTCAATTTTTAAAAAAAAGTTTAAAGGACGTAAAATTCTGTCGAAAACATAGAACTGTATTAAAACAAAATCGTTCCCGTCATTTATCAGGGCATACAATCTGTCCCTGTCGTAAGGATTATTTTTGAGTAATTCAAAATCATCTGTTTCAATAACCCATTTATGAAATGTCTTAACAATTTGTTTTTCACCATTCAATAATTCCAAAGTAATGATGTGAAATGGTGTTGAATTTATAATGGAATCTTTTTTACTGATATGATTTAATACAGCTTCATAATTTACATTTTCGAAAGAAGCCATATAAGCCATCACATTTAAGGTGTCGAAAATATCTATTTTTTCTTCTCTCACATTTTTAGAAAACAAACTGAAAGTACGGTCGTTATTATTGATTATTTTGAATGAATTTTCGGGAGTTTCAATAAAATCTATGGTAACTGATTTAATTTCACTTAGTTTTGAATTGAATATTTTGGGTTGTCTCCAATCATTTTCTCTACAAGAGAAACGTGTAGATAAAAAACCTCTGAATCCTGACATATAAGTAATAAATGGTTTGGACGATTTGTCCATAAGCATATATGTGCCCGTCTGGTCGGGTGTTGCATCGCCCACATAAAATACCTTGGTGAGTTTTTCGTATGGGAAAAGTTTTATCTTATTGAAAAGATTAATGAAATAAACCTTCTGATATATTTCAACCTTTGTTGCAATAGCTGCCAAACGTGCATTAACTGTTTCGGTGTGTTGCTGGGGGACGGGTTCCCTCACTTCTATCCATATTAATGTCTTAAAGAGGTTAATAATATTATCTTGTCTGGCAACGTATTTATCGTTAACAACCCACTCCCCAGTATTTTGTCTCACTACTTTAACACTGTTTTGATTCATATCCGAAAGGAATATTTTGGTAATGGATGCTGTATCCCTAACCGAGAAATCGGAGAGTTCTTTTCTTATAGTGCTGTTGGAATTATTACAGATGAGATAGATAGATATAAGTCCCAGTAAAAGAGCAATAAGTATAATGTAATAGATTTTCCTTTTTTTCATGAATTTATTTTTTTTGAGATGCAAATTTCTTTCTTCTTATCCATGTTAAAACAAAAGCCATTATTAAAATAATAAGAATGGGTAAAATGGTATTGAGGAGCTGTAAATTCAATTTGTGTTTTGTAATTCTTGTTTTATCAAGCAGGCGCAGTTTAAAATCTTTAGCCCTGGCTTGTATTAATTCTGAATCATCACATAAATAATTTATGGCATTCATAATGAAATCTTTGTTGCCATACGTTTGCTGTGTCCATTTATCATAACCCAGAGGCAATGGAATTACTTCTTTCATTTCGTTTACTCTGAGCTGGTTTTTAATGATATCTCCATCCGAAACTACAATCATTTTATTAGCCATGCTTTCATTTTTAATATCAATATCCTTAGCTACCGATAAGAAAGCTGTTGGCAATAAGCGGTTTTTATAAAGGGATTCAAATTGACCTTCGAGAAGCACTGCAACAATTTCGTTAGGGCTATTAAATAAACGTTCATCAGGTTTGCTTCTTAGCATATTTAAATCTATAGTAACAGGAGCGTTTAATGTACGGCTGTATTGTGAGGTTTGTAAGAGAGGTGTGCCGCTAATGTTTTCTTTATCAAGGATATCGATACTGCTCACAAATTCACATTTAATGGCATTCAGGTTTTTTACTATGGGGTGGCTTAACTCGGGCATAATAACAGGAAAGAAAAGCCATGGAAAATAGGAATATTGTGGCTGGTTAGCTATACGCCCTGTCTCGAGGGGAATAGGAGCTGCTTTGATATCTTGTATTAAATTGTTGTTTATTCTTATGCCGTATTTAAAAAACTGGTCATCCAAATTTAACCTTTGTGAAAAACCTAAAGTCATTGTGGCATTCATCAGACTATCCATAGTAGCATAAATGGGGTCGATAAACCATATCATTTTACCACCATTCATAATATACTGGTCAAGTACAAATTTCTCTCTTTCGCTAAAAGCTTCCGATGGTTTAGCTACCACCAGAACATCATAATTCTTTATCCAGTCGAACTGAAGACGTACATATTCGCCTATGAGTTCGTCGTTTATTTCTTTTGTAACGTTGTTTGTGTCGGTAGTAAGAAATGAAGAAACCTGGTTTTCGTTTACAAACGATAAAAAGTCTTCATCCTGATAACTTAATTCAATGCGTTTAACAGTATAGAAATTAGACAATTCACTCATAATATCAGCAGTTTCATATTTGTCCAGTTCGCCATGTCCTGTGATGAAGGCAATCTTTTGTTTTCTTTTTTCAGTTAATTTTTTTATGGCATGCGCAAAGTTATATTCAAGTGCTTGTATTGAATTGTTTACAACACTTTCGGGTGAAATGCCAAGTTGTGTATTAAGAAGTTGTACGGGCACTTCTTTACCCTTATAAGATACTATGGCACCAGGAAATATGATTTGCTGGCTCGAATTTCCTTCATCATCAAAATACAGTTGCGTGGGTTCAAGACCTTTTTGCATAAGCAGTAAATGAATATTCTGAGTTTCTTTAGGGTCATCGGGCTTATTGGGATTTATAAATTCATATTGAATATATGAAGAATAGGCCCTGAATTCGTTTAAAATCTCTTTTGTTTCGTTACGCAATCGCTTGAAACCCGCTGGAAATTTTCCTTCGAGAAAAACCTTAAAATAAACGATGTCGTCAAGCTCCTTTAACATTTTTTTTGTGGTCGATGATAATGAGTATCTCTTCTCTGAGGTAAGGTCAATCCTGAAAAAAATAAATTGACTGATAATGTTAATGAATATTATGATTACAAAACTGATAATTAGAATTATCAGTCCGTATTTTCTTAATTGTTTGCGTTTATTAATGTTTATTCTATTCATAAATTCAATATTAAGTTACCATTTTCTACTTTCCAGTGATGTTTTGGTAAGCAGTAGGAAAAGGGCAATAATACTAAGAAAATAAATCACATCTCTTGAATCAATAACACCACGACTCATCGACAGATAATGCGATTGGATGCCTATTGACTTTACAAAGAGGTCGATATTGCCAAAAATGTTTAGGGTATAGAGTAGTTCAAAACCAAGATATATGAACCCACACATAAATACAGATATTATAAATGAAACTATTTGATTATCAGTAATAGATGAAGAAAAAATACCTATCGAAATAAAAGCAGAGGCAAGAAAAATTAAACCCAGATAAGAGCCCCATGTACCGCCCATGTCAATATTCCCTACGGGATATCCAAATATATAAATAAAAAAAACATAAATCAAAGTGGGTATGAGTGATAAAATTACCAGAACGACACCTGATAGGAATTTAGAAAAAATGATTTGTGCCTCGGTAAGTGGTTTTGTAAGTAAAAGTTCTAAAGTACCACTCCTTTT
>CAZVOS010000241.1:0-5314 GCA_964628845.1 uncultured Bacteroidales bacterium
TCTACAAGCCATATATAGTTTTGAAGTCCTGAAGTGTGATTAAGTAAATGCTTAATCGTTATGTTATTATATGGGAATTCAGGAATGTATTTAATAACAGAATCTTCATAATGAAGCATGCCTCTGTCTTTTAGAAGTGCCACAGCCATAGCTGTAAACTGCTTGCTCACCGAAGCCAGTTGAAAAACAGTACAACTGTCGTTTTTAACTTTGTTTTGAATATCAGCATAGCCATTACTTTGTTGAAATATTTGCATGCCATTCATTACCAAAACGATATTACCCTGAAAATCATGTTTCTTTATGATATCTTTAAGTTTGATTTTATATTCTTCGATAAGTTCAGGGGTAAGAAGCAAACTCCTTTTTAAAGAGGGGTCAATAGCGTTTTCTTTATTTTCAGATGTGCTCTTATTTAAGCTTGTAAGCCCAAAAGTGCCAGTTATTAATAATATAAAAATCAATACAAGTTTATAAAAACTCTTCATATGAACTGCATACATTGAAAAGCAAAAATATTCTTTTTACATGTCAGTATCCTTTTAAGTAGGTAAAACTTATTAACAATTAAATGTTAAAAAATTAGTTCGAAATATCAATAATAATTCTCATTTTGAATACCCGACTACTGAAGGTTTGACTCTAAACTTTTACTTTGATAAATTATCTTATAATACATTAATAAGTCAAGTATGCTTTTTTTAAGTTCTTTCAGACTGACTTTCTCATATCAGTTTTTTCTGTAATTCGGGCAATAAGGCCTTATCATTATTTATCCTGAATTATTCATAAAATGTTATGTTTTAGTGTTTGGTGTTTTAGTGGCCTGTTATTATACTTTGCCACAAAGTCTATAAGCGATGCAGTGGCCTGCCGAACTGACACAAAGCGATGCAATGAGTAAAGCCGAACTGATTCACAAAGTTTATGAATAATACAGGTTATAATAATTTTGTTTTAAAATATTTGGCTTATATTTGTAAATAAATTGTGTGAAATGTTAGTTGTTATTAATAATAACACTATTAAATATTTTTTAATATTTTTATTTGTTGTATCATTTGCTAAATTAAAAGCTCAAACTACAATTTTTTTAGAGCCCTTACATGATGTAGCTTTAGGTTATCACGACGGCCATGGTACAGAAGACTTGAATTACCCAAATGTCATACAGAATGCAGCTTATTGTTTACCTGGTACTTACTGGGGAGAGAATCGTAACAGAGCACTGCTATATTTTGATTTTTCATCATTACCTCAAAATATAACACTTATCTCAGCCCGTTTGAATTTATTTGCGTTAGGCCCATTTAGTGGATTACAAGGTCATATTGGTTCCAATAATGCATCTTTGATTCAGCGAGTCATAGTACCCTGGACTTACAATTTAGTTACATGGAATAACCAACCAAGCACAACAACCCAAAACCAGTGCATTCTTCCCCAATCTGTTACTCCAACACAAGATTATCTTAATATAGATGTTACCCCACTTATTAATGACATTTTTAATAATCTTTCTTCAAATTATGGCCTTCTTCTTAAATTACAGAATGAAATGCTGACCAACGGTCTTGTTTTTTGTTCAAGTGATCACACAAATCCCAATAAGCACCCTTATATAGAAATCACCTATATGGATGCTCTCAATCCTGGCATAATAGGCAACAATCAGACTATCTGTTCTTATGAAGTGCCACAAAGCTTTATAAGTATTGATGATGCCTCCGGAGTCGGAATACTTCAATATCAATGGCAGATACAACAAGCTTGTTCGGGAAGCTGGAATAATATAATTGGAGCCACGGGAACATCATACACCCCTAATTCAGGATTAACTCAAAACAGCTGCTTTAGGAGGTGTGTTACTAACGACTCAATTAGTTCTTGTTCTAATGTTATTTCTATAACCATTAATCAATCTCCTATTGCATGTGCCTTAAGTAATTCCCCTATATGTGAAGGAGATAATCTTCAATTGAATGCATCAGGAGGAAGTTTATACAAATGGACAGGTCCCAATAATTTTTTAAGTACACTTCAAAACCCACTCATTAATAATATCACTATGGCCGACAGTGGTCTTTATTCTGTAGTTGTATCACATACAAATTGTAGCGATACAAGCTCAATAAATATTAAGATTTTTCCCATACCTTATGTAGATGCAGGAGAAGACCAGAGCATTATATCAGGTGATAGCATTGAATTGAATGGCAGTGCTTCCCAAAATATTGTTTGGACACCCCAAGCATCCTTAAGCAATCCATATATAGAAAATCCTATTGCTTGGCCTATGGTTACAACAACTTATACCATTAGTGTAACCAATAGTTATGGATGCAGTTCATCTGATATTGTGGTTATATATGTTGAGATGCTCTCAAGTGAAGTATTTGTTCCCAATATATTCTCGCCCAATAATGATGGCATGAATGACATTTTATTTGTTTACGGCCCGAATATTAGAGAGATGAAGTTCTTTATTTATAATCGCTGGGGAGAAAAAGTTTTTGAATCGAACAATCAGGCCAATGGCTGGAATGGTAAATATAAAGATAAACCTACACAAGCAGGAGTTTATGTTTATTATTTAAATGCAGTAATGTATAATGGAGAGACTGTAATAAAAAAAGGAAATATCAGTCTAGTTAAATGATTCTTCGGTAAAAATATTTTCAAAAATCACAGTAGTTCAGTAAATTTAAAAACATCTTTTTCTCTAAATTTTCCTTTTTCATCTTTTCTTACAGTACAACATTCATGATAATAATCATGCTGAAAAAACAGTATATAATTTTCTTTTACGGCTTCCTCCAGAAATATCTCCTTCTCATCCATCGTTACCAATGGTTGGGTATCATATGAAGCAATATATGGTACTGATAAATTGGCTAATGCGGGAATGAAATCGCCTGAATATACTATAGTTCTGTTTTTGTAATGGATATGTGGAACAAGCAAGCCCATTGTATGACCATTCATAATTTTCAGAAAAATGTTTGAAGTAAAATTTTCTTCTTTTTCGATGAATCGTATCAAACCTCTTTCATAAAGCATGTCGGTATTTTCTTTAAGGAAAGATGCCTTTTCACGCTTGTTGGGATTATAAGCCAATTGCCACTGGGCTTTACTCACCCAGAAAACAGCATTTGGAAAACGGTTCTCGACAGTCTGGGTTTCTTTATTCAAGCACAATGCCCCGCCACAGTGGTCGAAATGCAAATGCGTAAATATCACATCTGTAACATCATCAAAAGTATAGGGTGTGTTGCTGAATGATTTTTCCAAACTGTTATCACCAAATATATAATAATGGCTTAAAAATTTATCCCCTTGTTTATTACCTATTCCTGTATCAATAAGGATAAGACGATCATCGTCCTTAATCAAAAGGGAACGGAGACAGATATTTACCATATTATTTTCATCGGCTGGGGCATATTTTTGCCAAATTGTTTTAGGAACCACACCGAAACAAGCCCCTCCATCAAGCTTGAAATCCTCCTCGTAAATTGTATATAATTCCATAGTGTTTTTATTTGCAAAGTTATAAAGGATTTTTAAATGAAATTTCTATATTTGTAATTCAATTTTAACAGATGTATTTTTCGCATACAATTCCTGAGCTTATTGTTATTGTTTTTCTTATTATTTTATCAGTAGCTACTTTTATCGCCGCATTAAACAAAGCATGGTTAAATAATAGGATTGAACGTATTTTCGATTGGTTCGAAAATGGCTATGAAGATGCAGGTGGATGGTTAAAAAAATTATTATTTGCAGCATATCTTTTTCCTGGACGCTTTACGTCAAACATACAGCACGACGGATGGCGCAATGGACTTGTAGCAAGCTCTTTAATAATCTCAACATGTATTTTTGCTGCCATACTGGGCATTGTTTTATTTATTGGTTTCTGGCTTATTGTAATAACTATTGCCTTATGGCTCTTTGGAGCTATTTTAGGAGGTGGTTCTAAACGATATTAATATGATGACGTTCAACATATCCGGCTTTACACATACAGGCACCGAAAGAACTTTAAATGAGGACAGAATTTTACTGAATGGACAAATTCTTGAGGAAGGTTTTCTTCATCTTTCAGAACAAAGCTTTTGTTCCTGCTTTGTGGCCGATGGTGTGGGAGGAAATAATGCAGGAGAATTTGCAGCCCATTTTATATTAGAGGCCATCAATAAGTTCGAATATTCCTGTGCAGATGCTCTAAAAAATCATTTGAAAACAATCAATACAGAACTGATTAAACACAGCAGTAAAGATAAAAATTTAATGGGCAGTGCCTCTACTCTAAGCGGTTTAATTATCAACGACAATGAAATTTCGGTTGTGCACGCTGGTGATTCTGAAGTATGGCTGCTCCGCAACGATTTACTTCTTAAAGTAACAAATGACCATGTGCTTAACCCTTATGAAAACAACAGCCCCATCACAAGCTATTTTGGCGGGCACAGCGAACATCTCGTATTCGATAAGAGGGTCAACTTAGACGATTCTGAATGTAACGACATATTCCTTATATGCTCCGATGGACTTTTTAAATCGGTGGGTGTAAAAATGGTCAAATCAATTCTGAAAGCAAATAAAATGCTTCATGAAAAGTCAGAAAAAATACTTGAAAACGCTCTGCTCCTTGGTGCTATTGATAACCTTAGTGCAATTATCGTTGAAAGAACAATATAAGTATGGAAGAAGACATTAACAAAACATCTGCTTACAACGAAAATGAAAACACATCTCATTTTAATGATGATGGGGATGCTTTTAAAATGATTTCAAAGGCACACCAAATAAGTATTGGAGATATTATCACGCTTAAAGAAAAAGATTATAGAATACTCAATATCATTTCGGAAGGTACTGGCGAAGCAGTCATATATAAAATTGCAGATAATAAAGATGATATTTATGCACTAAAATTATATTATGAATTTTTAAATAACAAAGAAGAACCCGGCTACGAAACTTTAAGACGCATACTGGCTCTTGACGACCCTGACATACTTAAACTGTATGATTTTGGTGCCGGACAAGACAGATATCAAGCAAAGTATTGTTACGAAATAACTGCTTTTGCTCAGGGAGGCGACTTGCTGGCTGTGGATGATTTTAAAAAGAAATATACTCCCGACTTTATTGAAAACTATATTATTCCTGAAATCTATAAAGGAATTAATGTGCTGCATGAGAATAAGATTTATCATTGCGACTTAAAACCAGCCAATGTTTTTTATATTGACCTTAAATCCGCAAGGATTTAATTTGAAGCAAATTTAAACTTCTTTTTTAAAAT
>CAZVOS010000242.1:0-5306 GCA_964628845.1 uncultured Bacteroidales bacterium
AGAAAGAGATGTTTGGGGTATTCAAAATGACGACAGCTCACTGAAATGGGGCATGCTAATACATACTATTTTATGCAATATATATATTCCAGAAGATATCGAAAAAGCCATCCAAAAGTTTTTCGAAGAAGGTCTGTTAAATTCAGGGGATAAAGAATTTTTAATAAAAAAGATTAATATCCTGATAAATCACCCTGACCTGTCAGCTTATTTTAAACATGGACTTAAAGTACTGAACGAAAAAGATATTATGGACAGCAAGGGCAATATACATCGTCCCGACCGTATTGTAATCCTTGAAAATGAAATTGCAGTTATAGATTACAAAACAGGAAAAGAAGATAAAAAACACATCTCACAACTTGATAATTATGCTGTGCTTCTAAGAGAAATGGGATACCAGAGTGTAAAAAAAATACTGGTTTATCTTGATAGTGAGAAAATATTAATACCAAACCGCTAACAAGAAAAATGAAATTGAAATTGTTAGCTGGTTTGGTTTATACCGACTGACTATCAATCTTAATATAAGAACGAAGTGAATTATATTAAGTAACTTGATAGCAAGTCGGTATAAGTTGGTAAGTTATACTGATAATGACAACTAGGTATAAGTATTATATCAATTATTTATGCAATTTATACTGATGCTCCGAAATAAAACTGGATATATTTCATATGTCTAATTCTTAATAATTTCAAATTCTGTTCTTCTGTTTTGTTGTCTGCCTTCAGAATTGTCGTTGCTGGCAATGGGTTTTTTGGGACCATAACCCTTGGCTGTAAGTCTGGCTTTATTGATACCTTTCTGAACAAGATAATTTACTACTGCCATAGCCCTGTCCTCTGACAACTTGATATTATACGCTTCACCCCCCACATTATCTGTATGTCCTGATATTTCAACACAGAGGTTGGGGGCATAGTTCAGAAGTTCAATGAGTCGTGTAAGTTCAGAGGTTGATTCTGGTCTTAACTTGCTTTGCCCTGAGTCGAAAAATATATTTTTAAGGATGACTTTACTGCCTATGGCAATATTTTTAAGGTATATATCTTTTTCAACGAGTTGATAATCGCTTAGTTCAGGTAGGTCAAAATTTTCGGAATGGAAAAGATAGCCCTCAGCTTTTACTGCAATGCCGTAATTGATGCCAGAGGGGAGGGATACCAGAAATTTACCTGTCAGTTCGTTTGAATAAAAAATGGACACAAGTTCATTTTTAACATTATTGTATATCTCTATGTCGGCTTTTACCGGCTCCTTAGTAAAATCATCTATAATACGTCCTTTTAGAATAGTTAGGTTTGTTGTTATTATTTCTACTGCGGGCTCTGGTTTTATATCTCTGATAGGTTGAGCAATGCTAGCCAGTAACTGGTCCTCGTTATCGATGATGTTTGGTTTTTCGGGGCCTAAGAAACGGATGCGGTAAATATCCCATTCTCCTTTCCCTCCTTCACGATTAGAGGTCAGATAGGCATGTTTGCCATTGGCAGAGATGGTGAAATATTTTTCGTCGTAAGGGGTGTTAATGGGATAGCCCATATTTACAGGTTTCTGCCAGATGCCATCTTTTCCCTGTACCGTCTTGAATATATCATAGCCCCCCATTGAATTGTGCCCTTTGGAACTAAAATATATGGTCTTACCATCGGGATGAAAATAAATTGCTCCTTCATCAAGAGGCGTATAAAGGTCGTAACCGATGCGTTGCCCTTTGCCCCATTGGTTTCTTTTTCTGTCCATGATACCACTGAAGAATATATCGGGATTGCCCATCTGGTCAGAAATAAAGTATATTTTAATGCCATCATGGGAAAAACTTGCATGTGTTTCGTTGAACTTGGTGTTAATAGTACTTGGCATTATAACAGCACTTTGCCATTTATCACCTACAAGATTACTGATGTAAATATTGCTTACTTCATCCACTTTATGCAGATACATATTCTGCCCATCGGGAGAGAGGGCTACTGCCTCATCATGACCATCACCGTTAAGAGGAGCTCCCATATTTTTAGGATTGCCCCATTTCCCGTCTTTGAAATAAGAAATGTAGATATCAGAAAAATACCTGTCATCGGCATCTTTCTTACCTCCGGCAACATCAGGACGCCGTGAATTAAAAATTAAAAATTCCTCATCAGCAGTTATTGAGGCACAATAGTCGGCGTATGATGAGTTGATTTCTTCTAGGTTCTTAACAAAAACCCTTACAGGTGTTTCGTATAATCTCTTAGCCGACTGACAATCGAGAATCTCATTCTTTAACGCCCTCTTTGTATTCTGTAGCTGTTTCTTGCTGAGTGTGGTCTGATAGGTTTTAAAACTTTCGGCAGCTTTATCATATTGATTCACATATTTATATGCATAACCCAACAAATAGTGAACATCGGCATCCACATTCTCTTCATCGAGCTTGATGGCCTTTTCAAAATGAGCTACGGCCTTAGATTTTTCCCATGTGTTCAGATAACATTTCCCTATACTTAAATTAAGTTCACTGTTATCGGGATTGAATTTTTGTGCATCCAGATAGTTGCTTAATGACTGCTCGTAATAATAAATGCTAAGGTTCTCTTTCCTCTCCGTTTCTGCTTTCACAGCTTGTTCTAAGAAGCTGTCGCCCTTTTTTATGCTTTCCAGTGCTTTCTTTAAACCTTCGCTGTTATCCTTGAAATTTTTCGACTTGAATTCAATATTTTGCGAAAAAATTGTTGAGTAGTTAATTATAAAGACAAAATATATCAGTGCTTTTTTCATTGGTTTGTAATCAAATTTAATTTAATAATTATTGACACTCGCATTGGTGGTATTTGCCTGCCAGTTTTTCTCCTAACTTTTCGGCAGCAGACCAGTCCTTACAAGCACCCGTTTCATCGAAAAGTAATTCTTTGGTATTCGCTCTGTTGATATATGCAGTACCATATTTTGGATTTATTTGTATGGCTTTGTCAAAATCCTGAATGGCCTTTTGATATTCTTTTAGGTTTTGATAGGCAATACCCCTGTTGTTGTATGCAATCTCGTATTTGTCATTGATTTTCAAACACTGGGTGAAATCTTCAATAGCTTTCTTATAATCGCCTTTTTCGAGATATGTTGTTCCTCTGTTGTTATAAGCAATAAAATAATTTGGGTCGGTAGAAATGCCCTTAGAATATGCTTCTACTGCACCATTATAATCTTTATTTTTCTTCTTGGCACTTCCCAGATTGTTATACACATAGGCCAGTTTGGGATTTAAGGCAATGGCTCTCTCATAATCACTTATAGCCCCCTTGATATCATTGAGCATCAGCCGTGTGCTTGCTCTGTCGTTATAACCCTGTGCATATTCATCATTAAGTAAAATGGCTTTGTTAAACGTTTGAAGTGCATCCTGATAATTGGCTTGCCTGAAACGAATGCCTCCCATCTCATAATAGGGTTTGTAATTGTCAGGTTGTTCGAATAATATTTCGGTAAAGTCATCAAAAGCTTTATCCAGCTCGTTCATAGCTATCGACACTTCTGCTCTTTTAAACAGGGCTTTGATGTTATTTTCCTTATCAATAATAGCACTAAAACTCTTGTAGGCATCCTTGTATTGCTTGGCCGCATACTGAGTGATACCAAGATTATAATAAGCCATGATAAAATCAGGGCGCAGTTTTACAGCTTCCTGAAACTGTTTTATAGCTTCGGAATATTGTTTTTTTTCAAAATAAGAAAGACCCGTATTATACGCAGTTTGTGATTCTTTTAATATACGGGCATCTATATTCAGTGCCGCTATTGAATCACGGTAACGTATCTCTTCTGGCGTGAGAAATGGCTCATTATCCTGTGCCGAAAGCCCTTTTATAAGAACTAAAATAAAAATAACTAAACTTAAACGCATACCCATATTTTAATAATTTATTCAAAGTGCTAAAATAATAAATAATATTAAACATTAAAAAGTCATTGCAGTTTTTTAATCACTGTTGTCCGATAAAAATTTATAATACGTTTTTTAAAATCTTAATTGACTGATTATCAGTTATCATATTGTAATCTAAATTGAAATTTCAAAAGTAAGCCCCCTCAAATTAGCGTGTATCTATTCTTTTTCTGTTACTTTTTTCTCTGATATCGGAATATAAGGTCAAGCTGCAAATTCACTATATACTTAGCCAGTTGTAATGAATTATCAAAGAGCACCTGGCCCTGTGCGGTGGAGGAACCCGCTAAGAAAAATTTACGTCGTATGTAGCGAAATTTTAATAGCGCTGGCCATGTGTAAGTATCCAACGAGTAGCAATGCAAATTAATGTTTTTAATGCAAAACCACATTAAATTCAAATCAAGATTATAAAGGTGTAGGGTATTGAGAATTAACCCCTATTTTCCTTAACCAGAAGCCATAGCAATGCTGAAATACTCAATGATACTGAACTTATTATAAAGATGATATTTTTATCAACGGCATTACTAATAACAATTCCAATACCGAGACTTACAATGAGTTGTGGGATTACAACTGAAAGATTGAAGATACCCATAAAGAATCCCATTTTATCTTTGGCTGCCTTTTCGGACATGATAGCAAAAGGCAGACTAACAGTAGCTGCCCATCCAATACCTACTATCCCCATAAATATGTATAACATGATGGTGCTATGTCCAAACAGTGTAATTAGCCAGTAACCAATAGCCATAATAGCAATAGAGAAAAAGTGTACCCTCACTCTTCCAATGCGTTTTGCTAATGGCTCTAATACAAGAGCAGGTAGTATAAAACCCACTGTGTTCAGTATGGCAAACGAAATGGCAATAATCTGACCTATTTTATCTTTGTCGGCTTCAGCTATGCTGTTTAAATCGCTGAAGTTAAATATCTTTTGACCAATAAACGCAAAGATAAAAACAAACATTGTTTGCACACCTACCCAGGTGAATGCATGGGCAATATAGATTTTTATTAAGCCATACCAATCAGCTTTATATTTCAGTTCGGTATTATTCAACTCTTTGTTTATTGTATTAAGAGTTCTATTTTCTGAGATAAATAAAGTGGGAATTATTGAAAAAATAAGTACAATAACGGCACCGGTATAAATAAGTAAATAGTTGCCAAAGATTGCTCCGATGAGGTATGCAAATACACCGAAAAAACCTGAAATGGTTTGCATCCATGTATAACCCTTGGTGCGTGCAACACCTTCGGGGGTAACATCTGCAATAATAGAGCGGGTAGGGTTGAAGCTTATATTGATAGCCAAATCAAGAGTGATAGCCACCATAATAGCCATTATCATAATATTAGAAAAGCCAAAAAAAT
>CAZVOS010000243.1:0-5304 GCA_964628845.1 uncultured Bacteroidales bacterium
TTGGTCTGATTGCGAAATCCATTTTATTGAGTCCCAGCACAAAGCCAAAATGATATTTTTTATAATCATACCCCGGCAGGTTTTCAATCAGTACACGCTTCTGCGACCAGAGCATCTGAGCAAAAGTCATTGAAACAATAAATAACATTAAAAACTTAATCCTCACCTGTTTAATTTTTGCTTATTAACGCAAATGCTTTCATTTTATTATTGTTCTTTATTAGCTATGTATAATGTTACAATACCAAAGCTTAAGCTTTTTTTTGTAAGTTGTACAAAACCATTTTTACTTAAAATATCCATAAAAGTTACTCCATCGGGGAATTCAACAGCTGTTTGATTCAGATAAGTGTAAGCATATTTATGCCCTGAAAGCTGTTTACCAATCCAAGGCAATAAATTTGAAAAATAGAAATTATACATACATTTAATTATAATGTTTCTTGGTTTTGAGAACTCCAGAATATATAATTTACCTTTATCTTTAAGCACTCTATGAATTTCAGATAAGCCCTTATGGATGTCATAGAAATTTCTAATACCAAAACCAATACTTACGGCATCAAATGTATCAGCTTCAAGAGATAAAGAAAGCGCACTGGAATTGTACAACTTAATTCTTTGTTGCAGTTTCTTTTTATTTATTTTATTCTGTGCTATTTTAAGCATCTGCTCTGAAATATCCACTGCTGTAATTTGACATCTTTTTGAATTTAAGGCCATAGCGATGGCTAAATCGGCAGTACCAGTAGCCAGGTCCAAGATATTTAAAGGGTCATCTTTAAGTATGCAGTGAACTGTTTTTCTTCTCCAGTACTTATCAATACCTAAGGACAAAAAATGATTCAGAAAGTCGTAGCGCATAGCAATACTGTCGAACATAGCCCCCAGCTTATGTTCATCTTTATCAGTATATTTACGATTTTTTGTTGTCAATTAAAAAAAATTTTGAAAGATAAAAAACAGTGAAGCATAAACTGATACTAATCATTACAAAGCAGTTTCAAAGCTTCTTCGAATAATCTGTTTTTATCAATGGGTATGGCTCCTACATATTCGCAAACAACACCACCCGCAAGATTTGAGAGGGCAGCCATGGTTTGTGTTTTTAATCCTAATGCCATGCATAATGCCGCAACACTAATCAAAGTATCGCCTGCACCAGACACATCAGCCACATTTCTTACGAATGCAGGAATACGTGAAGAATGAAAATTTGTTCCGTTATATTGTGAAAAAAGCACCCCATTTTCGGAAAGACTAAGCAAGATTGTATCAATGTTTTGTTTTGCTTGAAAATCCATCATGTTTTCTTTTACCCCTTTTTCATCTTTCATGTCCAACTCCACTTTTAGCCCCTCACAAAACTCTTTAAAATTGGGTTTAAACAAATCAATATGTGTGTAATTTAAAAAATTCTTTCTTTTAGGGTCCACCACGACGGGAATGTTTTTTGATTTTGCCAATTTTACAGTGTTGTTTATCAGTTCTTTATTAATCAATCCCTTGTCGTAATCCTCAAATACAATAACATTTACATTATTGTTATGAATCATTTGTTCAATTTTTACTAAAAGTTCTTTCAATTCCTGGGATGTGATATCTTTATCTGTTTCTTCATCAACCCGTAATAAATGAGCATTGTTACCAATGACACGAAATTTAACCGTTGTTGGTCTGTTAACAGATTTCACAATGCCTTCCTGGGGCATATTGTTATCCTTGAGCAGATTTAAAAACAAACCTCCTTTATCATCATCCCCAACAACCGCACATAAAAGAGGTATGGCTCCCAGCGACTGAATGTTCTTAGCTACATTGGCAGCACCACCTAATCTGTTTTCACGTTTTTGGACATTAACAATAGGCACAGGTGCTTCAGGCGATAAACGTTTCACTTGACCGAAAATATAAGAATCAATCATAACATCACCAATGATAAGGACTTTTAAGCCATTGAAACCATCAAATATCTGTGTAATTTCTTCTTTTGAAAGCATATTGATTTTTTTTTTGCAAAGATACAACTTAAGCTTAAAAATTGAGATATTTATGTATTCGTTTTTTATAAATTCAAAAAATTATTAAAGTTTTCATTACTTTTGACTTAAGTTTTAATTGAATCTAATATGTTTATAAAGCCCATTGAAAAGAGCATAGGAAAAGAACTAGACAATTTGAGGAGTTGTATTGACGGTGAACTTTACTATTCAAACTTATACCGACTGCTGTATGCTACTGATGCTTCTGTTTACAGAGAGATACCCTTGGCAGTGGTGTATCCAAAAAATAAAAATGATGTAAAAACTATTATTGGTTTTGCCAGCAAGCAGCAGTTAAGCATCATACCCCGTACGGCAGGCACATCACTGGCAGGTCAGGTGGTAGGGAATGGCATTGTGGTGGATGTGTCGAAACACATGACTAAAATAATAGAAGTAAACCCGGCTGAGAAATGGGTTAAAGTGCAGCCAGGTGTTATATTGGATGAACTGAACAAGTATCTGGAACCCTATCAGTTATTTTTTGTCCCCGAAACATCCACATCAAACCGTTGCATGCTCGGTGGTATGGTGGGTAACAACGCCTGTGGCGCACACTCTCTTATTTATGGCAGTACCCGCGACCACGTGATAGCATTAGATACCATTTTAAGCGATGGCAGTGAGGTAAGATTTTGTGCCTTATCGAACGATGAACTCGAGCAGAAAAGAAAATTAAATACCCTCGAAGGGAAAATTTATGAGCACATGATGGGCATCTTGTCCGATGCAACAAATCAGGAGAACATTAAAAGAGAATATCCCGATAAGAACATAAAACGCCGAAATACTTCCTATGCCATCGACATTATTCTGGAACAACAACCCTTCAATAAGAACGGAGAGCCGTTTAATCTTTCTAAATTGATAGCTGGCTCAGAAGGTACACTGGCATTTATAAGCGAAATAACATTAAACCTTGTTGACCTACCCCCAAAAAACAAAGGACTTTTATGTGCCCATTTTAACTCTGTTAATGAAAGTCTCAAGGCAAATCTTATCGCACTTAAACATAAACCCGTATCTGTTGAGCTTATTGATAGTGTGATTATAAATTGCACCAAACAAAATATTGAACAAAATAAAAACCGTTTCTTCATCAAAGGTGAGCCCGGAGCCATTTTAATTATTGAGTTCTTTGACACATCCGAAGAAGTTATATTAGAAAGAGCAGCACAACTGATAGAAGAACTCAAGCAAAACAATATGGGGTATCATTACCAGGTTCTTTTTAAGGCCGATATCCAGAAGGTATGGGCTTTACGAAAAGCAGGTCTGGGATTACTTTCTAATGTAGAAGGAGAAGCCAAGCCAGTAGCTGTAATAGAAGACACAGCCGTTAATGTTGAGTTATTGCCCGACTATATTGATGATTTTCAGAAACTGCTAAAAAAACACGGACTCAGTTGTGTTTATTATGCCCATGTAGCTACTGGCGAACTTCATCTGCGCCCAGTACTGAACCTCAAAAAGAAAGATGATGTAGAGCTATTCAGAACCATATTGTACGAAACAGCACTACTGGTTAAAAAATACAGGGGCTCATTAAGCGGCGAACATGGCGATGGGCGTCTCAGAGGAGAATTTATCCCATTGATGATAGGTGAAATGAATTATAAACTCATCAAAGAGATTAAAAAGCTATGGGACCCAGATGTCTTATTCAACAACCGTAAAATAGTTGACACACCTCCCATGAACACATCATTGCGTTATGATGCAGGACAAAAGGATAAAACCATTGATACCATCTTTGACTTCAGCAAAAATAACGGCATACTTGGCGCCGTAGAACTGTGTAATGGCTCGGCAGATTGCAGGCGTACTGTTCAGTCAGGCGGACTGATGTGCCCCAGTTATATGGCCACCCTCAACGAAACCGACAGCACAAGAGCCAGAGCCAATATATTAAGAGAGTTTTTAAGCCGCTCAGATAAAAATAATCCCTTCGACCACAAGGAAATAAATCAGGTGATGGATTTATGCCTGTCCTGCAAAGCATGCAAAAGCGAGTGCCCCTCCAATGTTGACATGACCAAAATGAAAGCTGAATTTTTATTCCATTACTATAAAAAACACCCAGCCAGCACACGCACCATGCTTATTGCTTATATTACAAGTATTAATAAATTAGGGAGCTATGTTCCTTCTCTATTTAACTTTTTTGTGAGCAATCCCCTATTTTCAGTTATTATCAAAAAAATTCTTGGCTTTGCTTCCAAACGTTCCATACCTAAACTTTACAAAACCACTCTCAAAAAATGGGCAAAGAAACACCTTAAAAACTTAAATAAAAGCACATATCAAGAAACACAAATCATTCTTTTTAATGATGAATTTACCAATTACAACGATACAGAAATTGGCATTAAAGCTATTAAACTCTTAACACATCTGGGCTATCATGTTGAATTATCCGATACAGAAATAAGCGGCAGGACATTCCTATCAAAGGGTCTGCTAAAGAAAGCAAAAGAAATAGCTAATCATAATATTCAAATTATCAATAAGGTCTTAACTGATAATAAATTGCTTATCGGCATTGAGCCCTCTGCTATTTTAAGTTTCAGAGATGAGTATATTGACCTTGCATATTCCGAAAACAAAACTTTGGCTAAAAATATATCGAGCAAAAGTTTTATGCTTGATGAATTCATCAGTTCTGAATTTGAAAAAGGATATATCAACGCAAATCTTTTCAAGCAGCAAAAACAAAAAATATACCTTCATGGACATTGCCACCAGAAAGCTTTAGCATCAATAGTACCCACAAAGAAGATGCTTCAGATACCGGTTAACTACGAGGTTGTTGAAATAAAATCATCCTGCTGTGGTATGGCAGGCAGCTTTGGTTATGAGAAGGAGCATTATGAAGTGTCAATGAAAGTAGGTGAATTGTCATTGCTACCGGCAGTACGGAAAGCTGAACAGGATTCGTTAATATGTGCACCTGGTACCAGTTGCCGCCACCAAATCAAGGACGGGACAGGCAGAAAGGTTTATCATCCTGCTGAAATATTATATGAAGCATTGATTGGCAGTGAATAGGAAGTAAATAATTTAAAATATTCAGAAAAATCTTTGTCATAACAAAAGTTTATTGTATTTTTGCACCTCCAAAAAAAAAGTGGAGAGATGGGTGAGTGGCTGAAACCAACAGTTTGCTAAACTGTCGTATCTGAAAAGGTACCGGGGGTTCGAATCCCCCTCTCTCCGCAACCAAAAACAAATACAACCTGCGTAAGCAGGTTTTTTTATGTGT
>CAZVOS010000244.1:0-5271 GCA_964628845.1 uncultured Bacteroidales bacterium
TTTTCGGCTCTGTAGCTGCAATCATTGTAGCAGTAAGTTTCAAAAAACTTTATAAATAATAAGCTTAAGTACATGAAAAACTTTCTAAAATTAAATTTACGAATTGCAATTTTATTCAGGTCGTATGTTTTTTTTATGATTATTTGTTTCTCTTTACTCTTTATGTTCAGTTGCAAAAAAGATACCCAATTACCCGAAAAACCCACTATTGAACTAGTTGCTGATTCTCTTTGCCTGTATGCGGATACTAGCTTAGCCATGGGAAGTGTAATGAATTTCAAAATAAAGGCAGCAGGCGAAAGACAGCCCCTAACAAATTTTGTAATAACATATAACAATGTTTCAGAAGCATATTTTCTGGATACAGGTATTTATTCATATAACTTTGAATATGATTTAGAAGTTATAAAAGGAGCTGCTGCAGAAGAGATTTGGAAGTTTTTTATCATGAATAAAGACAGGCAGACTACTGAAGTTATCATAAAAATTACTTTAGATACAGGAGGGGTATTTGGAAATATTAAAACACATAACATAACTCTGGGCGCACAGAATAATGGTCAATTTGGCAGTTTTTTTTCGTTTACGGAACAAATGGTTTATACTCTTGAACAGGCATACAACAACCAGCAAACTACAGAAATGGCTTACTGTTTTTATACAGAATATGAATCTACGTTGTCTTCACCTAACGACAACGATGCCCCTTCGGTTTTTACAGGTACTTATGGGATAAGCAACTGGCAAATCAGAAATGAAGCCCGTTATAATCTTACAACCCTGACTGGTTCGGACTTTGATAATGTACAGAACGACAGTCTTATGATTGCTTCGTATGATGTTGTTGGGGCTAAAAGAAAGGGTAAAAATATAGCAACTGGTCAGGTATGGGCTTTCAGAATACAAAGCGGGAAAATCGGACTTATTGATGTAGGCACTATAGAAGCGGGTGTAAACGGCAAGGTAGATTTAAGAATAAAAATCCAGGAATAGTATCATGTTTAATAAGAATATAGCTCAAATCAATATAAAGATAGTATCCATAAATATTATAATATTCTTTATATTCTTTTTTATATTACAAAATGCCCTAACTGCTCAAATAATAGAAGGTACTATTACTGATAGTAAAAGCAAAATCAAATTAAGTAATGCCCACATACTCATACCAGAAGCATCAACAGCCACTACAACAAATGAAGAGGGTTATTTTAAAATAAAACTGGAACAGGGTGGTACTTATAAAATTCTGTTTACATATGTGGGTTTTGCAGACACTTCATTTGTTCTAAAGCTTGGAGATAACGAAGTTATACAATTAGACATCCCATTAAAGCCATTAGCAGTTGTACTTGATTCTGTTTTTATCACGGCTTTAAGATATGTTCAGAAAAATAAAGAAATACCTTCGCGTATAGCCATTATAAATAAAGATGTTATAGAAAATTCACCTCATAACAATACCGATGAGTTTTTATTGATGATACCAGGAGTACATACCGACAGGGACTTTGGTATTTTCTCGCGCAATGCAGGAGTAACCATGAGAGGCATGAACAGTACAGCACGCGTACTTGTACTGCTGAATGGCACACCTCTTAATAAAGCAGATGGGGGTGGCATTAACTGGAACCGCATTGTACCTGAGCAAGTGGAACATATTGAAATTGTTAAAGGCCCTGCTTCTACCATTTATGGCGGAAATGCTATGGCAGGTATTATAAATATTATCACACCTAAACCTAAAGAAAAGCTTGCAGCCAGTTTAAAAACAAGTATAGGAACATACGATACGTATGCTCTAAATACAAATTTATCAGGTAATAACATCAAAAATGAAAAGGGTATATACTGGTCTTTAAATAATTTTTTACGAAAAGGTAAGGGATATTTGGTTAACACGGCAGACCTGACTACAGATTATGACACCACTGTTTTTATTAATGAAATAGGAGCAGACGGAACAATAGGGGTTCAATTCAACAAAAACTCTGAAGTTGAATTCTCATACCATTTTTGGGACGATGTGCGGGGTGAAGGTGTTAAAGTATATGAAGAATTAGGCACATACAGCAGTTATAAAACACAGCATGCAAAAATATCATTCGGTCAACATTGGGGTAAGGCATTATTGCGCATCCAACCATTCTATCATCTCGAAAATTATCTCCGTCAGAATGAATCGGTGGGGAGAAAAAACAATAAATACAGGTATTATGATACCCGTTCGTACCGAGAGGATTATGGTATATTGACATCTCTGTCTGCACCAATAAATAACAGATGGTTCATCACAGGGGGCATAGATGCCAAACAGGGAAAAGTTTTAAGCGAAGAAATTTATTATACTTCTACCGATTTGACTAAAAAGACAGGACAGCTCAACCAATATGCTTTATATATGCTTGGGCAAGCTAATTATCTGAATGACAAACTAAACATTTCTACAGGTGTGCGTTACGATTACATTCAATTCCGTAATGGCTCATTCGAAATAGAAACGCCTTCGGCACTTACAGCATTTATCGAAAATTATCCAATTGATTTTACTGACGAAAACTGGGGGGCTATAAGTCCTAAATTGTCAGCCAGATACCATTTTAATAGTAAATTCAGCTCTTATCTATCTTATGCCATTGGGTACAGGCCTCCCATGCTCGACGATATGTGCACCAACCGAAACATTACAAAAGGTTTTAAAATAGCCAACAGCAAGCTGGCTCCTGAATATCTTTATAATTATGAAACTGGTTTTGATTGGATGATACACGATAAAATGAAGCTCGAAACTTCTATATACCATTCTGTGGGCAAAGGATTTCATTATTTTGTTGGCACAGGCGACAGTGTGGATACTGGAGGAGATGCCCTTAAAGCTGTACTTATAAGAGATAATATTGCTGAGGTTAAAATATGGGGTATCGAAAATTCCTTAAATATCAATGTGTTCAAAAACTTATTTTGGAATTTAAATCATGCTTATAATCACTCCATTATCTCTGAATTTAAAAATGAAAAATATGAGAATAAGGAATTATCAGGAAAATTCTTAATGGAAGTACCTGCCCATACTTTCAACACAGCAATTCAATATAACACAAAATATCTTACAACAACGCTCTCTTTTCATTATGTAGGAAAACAATGGGCCGATGACGAAAACACCATGTTTACCCCGGCTTATCAGTATATAAACCTTAAATTTACATCAAAGCCGATAAAGATGCTGGTATTCGGACTAGGTATTCAGAATATTCTAAATGAACAGTATGTAAATAACAAAGGACAATTATGCCCAGGAAGATTTATTATGTTTTATTGCCGCTATTTATTCACTTTAAAATAATTTAAAAATGAAAAAATTATTATTTTGTTTTATTTTTATTATTTTTTCCCCTTTTGGCTTCTTATATAGTCAGGATACAGAAAGCAACGACTTTTATGACAACGACACAATATATAAATTAGGGAACCCAGTTATTGAAATTCTTGGAGAAATAAGCAATCCTGGTAAAGTTGATTTTACAAAACTACCCCTGAGGTCTGAAATTGTTAAAGAAACCGTTCTGAATGAAAAAGGAGATACTGCTTTTATAGGTGCATTCAGATACGATGGTTATTCATTATATGATATATTGAATAGCTACACCATCCAGAAAAAAAACATGGATGAATACAATTTGATAACAGATTTATATGTAGAAGTAGAAAATGCAAATGGTGAAAAAGTTCATATCAGTTGGGGCGAAATCTATTATCCTGTAAACAGGCACAAAATAATTATAGCCACAAGTGTTATGCGCATCATTCCCTCAAAAAGTAAAGACATGTGGGAATTACCAAAAGCATACAAACTGGTTGTTGCTACAGATTTTTTAACAGAAAGAAATATTTACAGACCTTCAAAAATTACTGTTAAATCCTATGCCCGCTCTTATACTGTAACAAGACACATGGAAAACATGTATTCTGCTGAAGTAAATATTTTTAAGAATGAACAAAAAGTAGAAACATTCACAAATTACCCGGATGCTTATGAAAAACTGCAACTTAGTACAGTCTTTTATGGCAGAGGAAGGGGTTTGCACCGTATAGGAAAAAACGCAGGTGTACCCTTAAAAAATATCATTGAAACTTATTTAAAAATTAACAATTCAAATATTAAAAATACCTTGGTGATTGTGGCTGCAAAAGATGGCTATAGAAGTGTATTTACCTTAAGCGAGATATGTAACAGAAATGATTTTCATGAAATCTTACTTACCGACAGAAGTGATGATAAAAAAAACGGGGCATACGCTGTTTTAATTACCCCCGATTTCTTCTCAGACAGAGCAGTTAAAGCAATTACAGAAATAAGAATTGTTCAATATTAATAAAAAATATTTATGAAAACTTACAACATAAAAAAACTTCTATATCTATCCGTGTTTTTATTAATACTGTTAACATTACATTCATGCGATGGCATTATAGATGCCTTTACAGGAGCGAGCAAACCTATGACTTTAGATGGCAATAGTTTATACCACCAAACGGAAGAAAATTCATTAACTATGGGCACGCTTGAAATTACTGGGGAGGTAAAAACCCCAGGTAAAGTTAATTTTAATGACTTTTATACACGCGAAGTTTACATGAAAGAAATGGTTCAAAATACTTCTGGCGACTCTTTTATTGGAGCTTACCGTTATCGTGGTTATTCTTTGTTCGACTTGCTGCACCCTTTTAATCAGAATAAAAAAAACATGGAAGAATTCAAGCTACTTACAGACCTATACATAATTATTGAAAACAATACTGGAGAGCATGTTGTTTTTAGTTGGTCTGAGATTTTCCATATCAACAATCCCCATCAGGTTATTATCGCAACTGAAGCAGCTCCTGTAGAACCTTTCCGCAATGAAGTTGATTATCCCATTGGTAAAGTATGGAAAGTAGTTGCTGCCAACGATTTGTATGCATACCGCATACTCGAAAACCCATCAAAAATTAAAGTGGTTTCTTTTGATAAAAAAGAATATCTTATTGAAAAGGGAATGGAGCCAATGTACAGCCCCAATATTGATGTTGTATTCGACAATAAACTAATGATGAGCATTCCTGAAATATACGATACAACAAATTTTATTAAGTACTTATCGTGCTTTTATGGTATGGGTATGGGTTATCATCCTTCACCCTTTTTTCAAGGGCCTTCTTTAAATAGTTTGATAAAAGATTCTATAACGCTTTTATCAAAAGAACTTATCCAATACGGTTTGGTTTGTT
>CAZVOS010000245.1:0-5257 GCA_964628845.1 uncultured Bacteroidales bacterium
TCAATGGTAAATTGCTCGTCAAATAATCCCTTTTTGCCATTTGTTTTATACTCTTGTGATGTCATATTGTTTTCGTATTAAATTATACGCAAATATACATATAATTATCTGAATAACAATGATTTAAATTATAGAACTCCCCTGCAATATTGTTAACGCCTAATGCAGTCAATCTTTTATGTATCCAAAATCCGCAATAACGAGCTTCGTAAGCTGAATAATAATTTGCACCAGGATAGTTTTTCTAAAAATATGAAACTAATATATCTGGATCTGGTGGTTGAGCAAAGGTTTTACAAACTATTTTTTCGTGCAAAATGGTTACTTTCCAATCTTTTTTGTGGGCATCAAATCCTACATAAATATTTTGCCCGGCAAAATTTAATTTGTAATTTTGTGTTTGCATAAGTAAGACTTTTAATTGGTTTATAACCGTCAAAATTGCAAAAAATTGACAGCTTTTTTAACTTTGCAAACATAAGGACTCAACAGCCATGGACTAGCTACAATATCACTTTGATATAAATGGACTTCAATACAAGTAAATAATCAAGATTTATACGATAAATTTATATCTTGATTATACATATTTAAAAATAAATTATACTCTTTTATTTTTGTATAGAATATTTATTTATTTTTATTGCAAAAAAAAATGAAAAAATATACACACAGAAAAGTAAGCCGTAAAGGTAAATTTGATGGCAGAGATTATCGTTGGCGTTTTTGGCCATTTGATAAAATTGAGAAAGAATCTTATCCTCCGCTTGAACAAGAAGAAATTGCACTTTTTGAGAATGAACTGTATGAAGTAGGACAGGCACAGATTATTAATCTTACAGCAGGCTGGAAAGAAGTGGACAAAGATCTTAAATCTGAATATTGCCAGCTTGTTCATGAAGTAAAAGTTACCAAAGAGAATTTGGCAAAAGAAACTAAAGACAAAGATGCAGCAGCTACTGAAGTTAATGCAGCACAAAATAAACTTAATGCATTTTCGGCTCCGACACTATCGCACAAATGGGCTATGTTGGTTTTGTTTTTTATTGCAGTTGTAGAGCTTCCCTTAAACAGTATTGCATTTCAGATTTTTGGAGCAGGCGTACTCGAAACATATCTGATGGCGGCAGGAATGTGTATTGCCATTCCATTACTGGGTCACTGGCTGGGGAGAACACTAAAACAAACAACCAAAACAACAACTGAAAAAATTTTCGTACTTTTAGCTGTATTGGTATTTCTTTCGGTAACAGTATCTCTTGCAATTTTTAGAGAAGTATTATTTGAAAGTATGCAAACGCATAGCACATTAAAAATCAATATGTCGCCTCAAACGGCAGCAATTATATTTGTTGTCATTAATCTGGTTCTGATAACGGTGTCGGTGCTTGTTTCGTACAGTTCGGCTCACAGCAATCAGGGAGAGTACAGCAGAATTTATAAAATATACAAAATAGCCATGCGTGTGCTTAAACGCGAATCGGAAGATGCCGAAAATGCAGCTAAAGCACATTATAAAGCTATGCAAAAGCTTATTGACAGAAGGCAAAGGCGACAAAAAATTCATGATAAGTTTTTACAACGGGCACTTGAAATTAAAGAAAATTTTGAATGGCTTGTCCGCTCGTACCGCACTTCTAATATGTATGCCCGCAAAAAAGGGCAAACACCAAGATGCTTTAATAACGAGCCCAAATTACTTGAACTGCCATTTGAGTTGAATCCTGATAATTTGGACTGGAATTGCCCGTCTGGAGACAATGACCTTTTTATCAATTTCTCTAATAATTTCAAACGCAATTAATAAAAAATGCAAAAAAAAATAATTTACCTTCTATTCTTCAGTATAATACTGTTTGCATGTAATAATAAAACCGGAAAAGAAACCATACAACGAAAAACCTTTATTGTGCTTTTTGATGTTTCAATAAGTATTGATGAACAAATAATGGATGGCTTTATTCAGAATTTTAAAACCGTGATGTCTGCTGCTGAAGAAGGCGATGTTTTAATAGCAGGACTTATAAGCGATAAATCATTATCGGAGAACAAGCTGCCTATTAATTTTACTTTCCCTATTTATGAGAAAAAAACGGATAACCCTATGTATGAAGCGGCTGACAAAGAAAAATTTGACCAGCTTGTGCAAAAAAACAGGGACTCTGTTTATTACTGTGTAGAGCATTTACTGAACAGTAAAGAACTAACAGCTTACACTGATATTTTTGGTGGCTTACAGCTTGCTCAGAAAATATACAGCAATTATCCCGACAACAGTAAGGTACTAGTTATTATGTCGGACATGAAAGAATCTGATAAGGTTTATGATTTTGAAAAAGCAATACCTGACGAAAACAAAACGGTAAAGATACTTGAGGATTTGACAGCTAAGCGTCAAATGCCTGAGCTTACGGGTGTTAGAGTTTATGTATCAGGTGCTAATACGAACGATACTGACAGCTTCAACAAGCTCCAGCATTTCTGGGTGGAATACTTCAAAGCGGCAAAAGCCGATTTTACGGCTGACAGATTTTGTGCTACGTTGATAAAGTTTGATGAATAATTAACTATTAATATATGCAAATTTTTCTTGACACTGAGTTTACAGGGTTAAACCAAAATACCACATTAATATCAATAGCAATGTTCATTGACGACAATAATTATTTTTATGCGGAATTGAATGATTTTGATAAATCGCAAATTTTTTCTTGGCTAACTGAAAATGTAATTTCAAAACTTGAATTTTACGATAAAATATCTTTCTTTAATCAGGTCGGTAATTCAGTAAAGATGAAATCTGACAGCAGCGAAGTTAAAGAAATACTTTCTAATTGGCTTAAGCAATATGATGTGGTGGAAATTTGGGCAGATGTGTTGGCTTACGACTGGGTGCTCTTTTGCAATTTGTTTGGCGGGGCTTTAAATCTACCAAAAAATGTTTTTTACATCCCTTTTGACCTGTCAACACTATTTCGAACAAAAGGTTTTATCAACCCCAAAAATAATTATGAAAAGGACATTGACCGCTTTCAATTTGTTGGTGTTGCCAATTCCAATCAACATAATGCACTTATTGATACTATAGTAGAAAAAAAATGTTATGAAAAATTGATGAGTTTATAATTATGAATGAAAAACACCCCTATTCAGTACACAGTTTTATGATGCCACTCAGATGGGATTTCTTACCTAAAGATTATGACTTTAAGAATGGCAAATACAACATTGATTTCGACACAAGAACAAAACTACAGACCTTTGCTGATAAACTTAAGGGTACTAATTGGGAAAGAAAATTTTACAGAATTGATAATAAACCGAATAATTACAACGAATATACGTATTTTCATGCTTTTACCAGTCTTACTATTTTTGACATGCAACAGCCCGATGAGTATGAAACCGATATAGTTTCAGAAAATAAAACCATGGTTTATTTTGAAATAAAATATACCGAAGGCGACTATTATAAAATCATCACTAACGACAAGGAGTATTCTCTTGACCTTACTGGAATGGGTTTGCATGTTTATACCACAGGAATTGCTATTCTCACTTTCAATTTAAGAAACATGCACCATAAAGCACCTGAAGATATTCTGAAAATTAACGAATTTGGCAGAAGAATTTATCCGCAGTTTCTTGGAAATGCTCAACCTTTTACAGAAAAAACCAAATCGGAGTTCCTGTCAAAAAAAATCGAAATTAAAATAAATAATATAAATCATGGGCTAGCTTTCTTTGATGATTTTACCCAATATGATACACTATCGAAAAAGGAAACCCATACTATAAACCAACTTGGAGAGTATGAAAGTCTTAATGTGGTGGATATTCCTAATATTATAAAACAACTTTTCAGTAATGGTAATTTTGTTTTTGATATTAATGGTGAAAAACTTGGCGATGTAATCCGATTAAATATTCTCACTGACGACCGCATGTTTTTTCAATGCTGGTATGGAAATGATGAATTTGCCTCTAAAAACAGTAATGAATGCGAAATGTTTAACGATAAGGGAAAAATGTATTTCTCTTACATACATGATGAATTCTGGTATGCATTAATGTATGGAGACCGTGGTGTTAACAACCTTGGTATTAAAAATGAATATATGATGGAAAAGAACATTCTTGAAAATACTTATGACAGATGGGCTGCTTATGGTACACTGTATGGTTTTACAAGAGATTCGTTTGTAGCTTTATCCCAATCACTCGAAACATTACTAAAAAATGCACCAGATATCAGAACCCACATGAAAACAATCTATTACCACATGGCTGTTTTGTGTCTTGCTCAACGGGCAAGCGTGCTGCGATTCGGTGCCGAAGTTTCATCTTTAGCCGATCTTGGAAAAATGAGAACTTTAGAACAAGATAAAAAACTGACTAAAAACATTCAAAAACTGTATTTAAACTACATTGAATTTATTAACAAAATCTATTTCAGGGAAATCACTCCTCAGATACAAGGTATTGAAATTTATTCACAATTTCAGAGAATTATTAATATTCATAGTGATGTAAAAGACCTTGATACTGAAATTGGCGAATTGCACGAATACGTAAGCTTAATACAAAATGAAAGAAGAAATGAAGAAGCTGCCAGTTTAAACAGATTGGCTACTATCTTCCTCCCATTCACTCTGGTATTCGGCATACTCGGTGCTAATATTTTTTCAGAAAATGATACTAATTGGTTAAGCAAAAGCTTTTTGGGATTGCTTGGTGGAGTAGCTCTTTCTGTTGCAATCTATTTAGTATTAAAACAATATTTAAAAAGGAGAAAATCAAATGAATAAAATTATTTGTATTTCAAATTGTTGTTTATTTTCAATAGATTTTAATGTTTTGTGTACATTAATTATAGTAATTTCTATAATTGCAATAGCATTTGTATTACCTAAGATTTTAAAAATTATTTATGAATTTAAGACAATGGAGTTTAAATTAATTCAAAAGGAAACAGAAGAAAAAAAGGATATGCTTAAAGCAAAAGAAAAATATGAAGGATTGAAAGATGGGTATGAAAAGCTTCAAAAAAGAGAAGCCATCTTAAGATACCTTATTGACAGCACCGAAAACCATGATAAAGTTGAAGAATATAAAAACGAATTACAAAATCTTTATAAATAGTATCTGTTATGTATAAACTCACATTCACATTAAAACAACACACACCCATCATCCACTTCCAGCACGACCAGGATGGGGCAACGCTCAGAGCAACTGAGGTGAAACCTAAGTTGGA
>CAZVOS010000246.1:0-5255 GCA_964628845.1 uncultured Bacteroidales bacterium
ACCGGAGCTACTGGCGCTGATGGAGCCACTGGTGCCGATGGAGCGACTGGAGCCACAGGCGCTACAGGTCCAATCGGATGCACAACACCTAATTATGTACTCAGGTATGATGGTACTTCTGCAACATGCAGCAGTATTTATGATGATGGGGCTAATGTGGCTATTGGGACAGCAACACCTTATATTAACTATTTATTAACACTAAAAGCAGATGGTACAGCAACAAAACCAGGTGGCTTACGTATATCTATGATTAATTCAGACGCATCTTATCCTGGACTTCATATTGCTTCTAATAATGTATATGGTAGGGGATTTCTATACGAAAGCAACGCAACCACAGGAAGTGCTTTTTGGGGAACAGGTTCCGTCCTTTCAAATGGTAATATTGTTTCCGGATTTACAGGATATAGAACAAATTCAGGAAACAGTTACGGCTTATATGGTATTAACGGCACTAATGGTTCCTATGCTACAAACGCCAGTGCATGGGCTGCCTTCCTGCAAGGCCGTACAGTTATTTCTGCCGAACCCTCACCTTCATCCCCAATTGGAGTTGACCTCGAAATTAGAAATACTTCTACTGGTGCTGCAAATCCTGCAACATTGTCAATGAGACAATCAACAAGTCTGGCTTCTTCAGGAAATGTGATGGCTGATATAAATTTTGGCGATAACCGTATTACCGGACCACAGGCACGCATCAGAGTCCTCAGGGATGCAGCTTCGGGAAGTGCCGCCGACATGCCTGCTGCATTCACTTTCTGGACTACCCCCGATGGCTCTGCTACTATTACTGAACGTGTACGTATATCCTCAAATGGATATTTGGGCATTGGTGTAACCGATCCTTCTACGTATTTAGATGTCAATGGCACTGTGCGTATTCGTGGTGGTTCACCCGGTGCAGGTAAAGTTCTTACTTCGTCCGATGCCAATGGTAATGCCACATGGGAAACCCCTTCTACAGGAACTCTTTCCGGCAGCGGCACCGCCACTCAGGTGGCTTTCTGGTCATCTGCTTCTGCTCTGAGCGGCGACAACGATTTCTATTGGGACAACACTAATAAACGTTTGGGTGTTGGCACAACCACACCTTCCCAACTCATAACCATGCGCAAATACCACGCTACCGACAATGCCCAAGCCATAGCCCGTCTTTCAGTATATTCTGTACTGGGTGCAAGCTCGAGATTTTCTGTTTTTGGCATGGATAATACCGATGGGGCTTATATTCAATGGATTGATGATAAAGATTTTAGATTTGGAACTGGCACCGACGATATTGGTGTTAACTGGAGCGAGAAAATGCGTATTACCAATACAGGTTATGTGGGCATAGCCACTAACGCACCTACTACACAGCTCGATGTCAATGGTACTGTGCGTATCAGGGGTGGTGTGCCTGACGCCGGTAAGGTGCTTACCGCTTCCGATGCCAACGGCAACGCCACATGGGAAACATCTACTGCTGGTAATGTGTCTGGCTCCGGCGTTGCAACTCGTATTGCATTTTGGTCTTCTGCTTCTGATATCAGCCACGACGCCCAACTCTATTGGGACAACACTAACAAAAGGGTAGGTGTCGGTACAGCTACGCCCGGCTCCAAATTTACGGTGGCTAATGGCGCTGTAACTCCTGTGGTTACTTTTGCTGTGGAAGCACCTGCTTCAATAAACGGCATTGGTAATACTTTTGCAGGTGTAGGTGCAGGTTTGGCTTCACTTTCTGCATATTCAAATTCTTTTTATGGATATCAGGCAGGTTACAATATCAATCATGGATACAATAATGTTTTTGTTGGTTACAAAACTGCTTACAACAGTGCTGGTGCATATAATAATACATTTATTGGTAATGAATCCGGCTATAATAACACTTCCGGATATGATAATATTTTTATTGGATACAAATCAGGTTATACAGGAACAACATCAACTAATAACCTTTTTCTGGGTAATTTGGCTGGATATTATAATACAGGCAATAATAATACTTTTTTAGGTATGGGCTCAGGAAATAGTAACACATCTGGAGAAAATAATGTATTTACGGGTAATGGTAGCGGTTTTGCAAATACAACTGGGAATAATAATACTTTTATTGGCTCAGCGTCAGGTTCAAATAATTCTACAGGTGAATTTTTACTTTTTTCTGGTTCTAGAGCCGGACTTAATAATACTACTGGCGCAAATAATGTGTTTTTAGGTTCGAGCGCTGCATTATTAAACACAACAGGAAGCTCCATTATAGCAATTGGTTCTAATGTTCTATATAACAATTCAGGGAATTCAAGAATTACAGCTCTTGGTTTTAATGCCATGTACAACGCAGATAGCAGGACTGTAGGAAGAGAAACCTTCAATACCGCAGTCGGTCACGAAGCCCTTTATGGAAGCGCCTCTGCAGTCAACAATACAGGACAATACAACACCGCTATAGGTGATCAGTCGCTTCGTTTAAACACTAAAGCCAGTAATAACATTGCTATTGGTGTTTCCGCTTTATATAATAATTCAAACGCCTCATCAAATATTGCCATAGGCAATAAGAGCTTATATACACAATCCTATGCCAATGGGGGTACGGCATATATTACGCGCAATATCGCTATTGGTGATAGTGCTTTGTATAGCAATCAACCTGTTGATTATGAATGGTCTGGCTCCGAAAATATTGCCATAGGTCATAAATCTTTATTAAATAATACAACTGGTATGGGTAACATAGCCATAGGGATTTCTGCATTAACAGCCAATACTACAGGAGGTGGAAATAAAGCTTTTGGTTTTGAATCACTTTTTAGCAATACTACAGGTACAGGTAATATTTCTATGGGCGAACAAAATCTTAGGAGTAATACTACTGGCTCGTATAATATAGCATTAGGATTTGGTTCGCAAAGATTAACCACAACATCTTCTGGAAATATTTCATTAGGACACCGAACAATGTATCAGGCATCTGGAGAGTTTAATGTGGCTCTTGGCCACATGGCTTATCAAATGCATACATCAGGGGATTCTAATATTGTTATAGGTTACAATGCCTATTCTGCACCTGTATCAGGAGGAAACAGCAACATTGCACTTGGCTCTTATGCTTTATTTATGACTTATGGCGATAACAATTTAGGTATAGGTAATAGAACAGGTTACTCTAATACCACAGGAAGCGGAAATATTTTTCTTGGTCATAATGCCGGTTATAACGAAACAGGTTCTAATAAACTCTATATCGAAAATTCAAGCAGCACCAAACCACTTATTTATGGCGAGTTCGACAATGATCTAGTTCGGATTAACGGTAAATTTGGCATACTCGAAGGCGGCTCTTCTCCCACTTACTACACCACCTTCCAGGGCGGCGACCAAAGCGCTAATATCACCTACACCCTCCCCACTGCTGATGGCACCTCGGGTCAGGTACTCTCAACCAATGGTTCAGGAATACTCAGCTGGGCCACCGCCAGTGGCAGTTCTCTCTCCGGCTCCGGTGTTGCTACAAGGGTGGCTTTCTGGGATGGCGCTACCTCACTCAGCAGCGATGCTGACCTCTATTGGGACAATACAAACAAAAGACTGGGTGTGGGTACTGCTACTCCTGCTGCAAAATTAGTTGTAGCAAATGGAAGCGGAACCCCGGTGGTATCATTTGCAGTAGAATCTCCATCAACACTAACAGGCACTGAAAATACCTTTGCGGGGCTTTTGGCAGGCAGCCAAACCACTACCGGAAGCAAAAATGTTTTTATTGGACATCAAACAGGTACTTTAAATACTACCGGGCTTAATAATACTGCCATAGGCTATCAGGCTCTGAGTACCAATTTGGCAGGACAATACAGCATTGCAATAGGTAATGAAGCAATGCGTTATGCCAATAACACTGCTGTGCCTACTGTTACATACAATACTGCTGTTGGCTATTCTGCACTCAGAGGAAGTGCAACCCCTTCAAATAATACAGGAAAATATAACACGGCCTTAGGTTTTAGTGCTCTTCTTAATAATCAGGATGGACAGGGAAATGTTGCCATCGGTGCTATTACTCTACGTGATAATTCTACGGGAAGCAATAATGTTGCTGTAGGTTATAATATATTGACTCAAAATACCTCTGGTTCTGCTAATATTGCAATTGGAAGTAATATGATGAATTCAAACACAACAGGATATTCTAATATTGCTATTGGTGCAAATGCGATGATGGCAAATACAACGGGATATCAAAACATTGCTATAGGACAAGGTTCTCTTTATACCAATCAGGCTAATTACCGCTCAACTGCTATTGGGTATAATGCCATGTATATGGCAAATAATACATTAACAGCAGCGGCTACTTATAATACGGCAATAGGTTACCAGGCCCTATATGGCAGCAGTACTGCTTCAAGCAATATTGGACAATACAATACTGTTGTTGGCGATCAGGCAATGTATAAAAATTCTTCAGGCAATAAAAACAATGCAATGGGCTATCAAACACTTTATGAAAACACAACAGGGCAAAATAATAGTGCCGTGGGAAATGGCGCCATGTATGCAAATACATCAGGTAATAACAACAGCGGATTTGGTTCAGGTGCTTTGGGGTATAATAATGTTGGCAGCAATAATACAGCTATGGGTTATAGAGCTGGTTATTATAATCTTTTAGGCAGTGGCAATGTATTTATTGGAAATGAGGCAGGATTAGATGAAATGGGGCATAATAAGCTGTACATAGAAAACTCCAGCAGCACCAAACCCCTCATCTATGGCGAATTCGACAACGATCTTGTGCGCATCAATGGCAAATTCGGCATCCTCGAAGGCGGCTCTTCTCCCACTTACTACACCACCTTCCAGGGCGGCGACCAGGCAGCTAATATCACTTATACCCTGCCGACAGCCGATGGCTCTGCCGGCCAACTGCTCTCTACCAACGGCTCCGGCGTACTTAGCTGGGCTTCAGGTGGTAGTAGCCTCTCCGGCTCAGGTACAGCCACACAGGTTGCTTTCTGGGATGGTGCTTCTTCGCTAAGCAGCGATGCCGACCTCTATTGGGACAATACCAATAAAAGATTGGGCGTAGGTACTGCAACTCCTACAGCTAAATTTGAAGTGGCAGCCAGTGATGCATTGATTAACAATTTAACAGTAGGAAAAGGTAGTGGGAACATAAGTTCCAATACGGCCTTTGGTTATATGACTTTATATGCTAATACATTAGGAGGTCAAAATACAGCCATAGGCATGCAGGCTCTTTA
>CAZVOS010000247.1:0-5254 GCA_964628845.1 uncultured Bacteroidales bacterium
CCAGAGAGTCTTTGAACTTCCGGTCAATGTAAAAAGCACTGCTTCCTGTGGCAACAATTTTTAAGTGGTCCGCATAAGAATCGTATAAAAACTTTAAGAAGTTTGTAGGATTAGACAAGTATTGAATTTCGTCAATTAACAAGAAAACCCTTTCATTTTCAGGTTTTGGTATAAATTTAAATATATTGTCGGGGTGTGAATTAAGCTCGCTTAGCAACCTTATATCCTCGAGGGTTAAAACAAATGATTTGTTGTTCCCTGATATCAAAAAATCATTTAATTGATTGAGGATTGTAGTCTTTCCCGTTTGTCTGGCCCCAACAATTATTGAACTCTCTTTTCTTTTTAAATGAGCAATAAGTTTATTCAGAAGGTTTCGCTTATATTTCATATTTTTTTCTGCAAATATATGCAAAATATTTCGAAAAAGCAAATTTATCTGATATTTTTTACTTGCAAAGTAAGAATTATCGGATATTATTTACTTGCAAAGTAAGAAATATCGGTTTTCTTTAAAAAATCTCTAATTTATAAAATAAAAATGCCCGGGTATTATACCTGCCGTAAAAGTATTTATCAGAGTGCCATCAAGTTTATAGCGGCTTACAACACCTTGCTGCACATAATCAACAGCATCGGATACATAAATAACGTTTGTTTCGGGGCAAATGCCCAGACCGTAAAAATTGCGGCCTGCTGCTTCAATAAAGGCATTTTGGGGCAGCACGGCTGCATTTATTGGCATCCTGTACACATGGGTATTCAGAAAATAGAGGGTATCACCGCTGGCATTGGCATTTAAACGCCAGGGATTGTCGTTGGAAGAAGGAAATACAAGTGATAATTCTACACTATCGGCAACCGGATTGATGCGGTGCAGTGTTGCTTTTTCGCTTCCATTATCAAGATTACCGCAAAGTACCCAAAGTTTGCCGTTTTTATCCTCAACAATAGAATTGGCATGTTTGCCTATGGTCAGACTGTCGGTAATCATATCAGATGCGGCATCAACGATGTATAATTTATGGGCATACTGATTCGTCACATACACTTTGCCGTACATCATGTACATGGCTTCGGTCCAGCCGCTACAGCTTATCGAGCCGGTAACACTCATGGAGGGTAAATCAATCACATGAATGGCATTGGCATACAAATCGCTCACGTAGCACTTGCTGTTGCTCACAGGCAGCATATACCGCGGCGAAGTTAATCCTGTGATTGTTCCAAGCGATTTAAAACCTGTTAGGTTAACCACCTCAATTTTTCCGGAATTATTCAGCACAATATAGCCCTTGCCATTGTGGATGCACATGGATTGGCACACATCGCCAAGCGGGGTATTATTTGATTGCACAAACAGGTTGTTAACTACCTGATTTTGTGCCACATCGTAATAAGAAATTTCGGCATTTCCAAACTGAAAATTGCCTTCATTGGCAATAAAAACTCCTGTTTGTCCTGCTTCGAAGTCGGGGTTATCAGGAACAACGGGCTTATCCTTACGACATGAAACTAACAAGGAAACGGATAAAAGTAAAGCGGCAATAATAAATCTATTCATTGACAATTAGAATTTTTTCTGTTTGGATAGCTTTTGGTGTTTCAATAACGACAACATACGCACTATTCCTTAAACCGGAGATATTTATCTGAATATTACCATTCGTTGGGAAATTGGATGCTTTTTTTATTAAAACAGTATTTCCAAGTATGTCCTTTATTGAAACACGTGTAATCTCACCTAAACCAAGTTCGGCGTTGATGTTTATGAATGAAGAGGCAGGATTGGGATAAACCTGAAAAAAACTGTTTTTTTGAGGTGTTCTAACAGAAGCGTTCACGCCATGTATCACACCCACGGCATCAAGGTCGAAGCCGCCGGAGGGGAAATGTGTAGGGAAAGGGTCGTTAATAATATTTCCGTTAAAATCGTAAGTAGCGTATAAAGGGAGGATACAGCCAACCACATCAATAATTCTAACATGGGTGATATGGTCGATATCAAGGGGCTGATTGCTGAGTTCTTCGAGGTCGAAGGCTGTGCCGTAGTTTGCTCTGTACTTTCCTGCAAGGTTATTGATTTTGGTGGCATCGAGTGTGCCGAATGTGGCTATTTGAGCACTATCCTGTGTAAGAGAAGTAGCAGGAAAGCGGTAAAAGTTAACACCATCGGCGCTTACTTCAACAAAACCCAGTTCTAGGAAATCATCACTAAAACTGTTTTCGAAGATGGCGAAGTCCCAACCCGGGCCGTTATATATCGGGCTGTCGAAAGTAAGTATGGCAATGCCGCCATCGCCGAGACTTACCATACCGTTTACACCCGATTTACCTGTAGCCATCCAGGCCTCACCCGCACTTGCTGTATCCGATTCCGTATCAGTAATATTTTGAAGGCCCCTTTCAACAACACAGTGGATTGCCCATGCCACAAAAGCGCTGCTGTCCTTGTGCATGGCTGTGCTTCCGGGCTGACCAGCAGGTGGGGGAAACTGGGCTTGAGAAACAAAGCGGCCTAAAGCAATCAGAAAAAGAATTATTAAAATTAAGTTTTTCATCAGTCCTTAATAAATTTATAGTTTTGGAGCATTCCACCATCGGTTGTCTTCACAAAATAAACACCACAGGGCCATGCAGAGACGTTCACATTTGCATTGCCATAAGTAATATCTTCATATACTTTTTGTCCGACAGCATTGTATATTTCAATAGGTATTTCTATTCCGGAATGGCTTAATTCAATATTGATAAAATTGGTGGCAGGGTTCGGGTAAACGCAGATCTTAGTTATGGTTGAATTTTCATTAACAGTACTTGGAGAGTCTGCTGTTGTGAAGTTATCGACACAGAAAAAGGCGGGGGTGTTCATACCGTAAGTACCGTTATCGCTTGAACTCAGACTAAACATTAAACTGTCAACATTGCCGAGCGAGGTCAAATCGACCCATTCCCAAGTTTTTACGATGTAATCGAGCTGGTTGTCTGAGAAACGGTAATCGGCTAAGTAAAACTCCACACTGTCATTAATCAATATGCCATTTGCATAAGCGTGTATCGTAAGCTTAAACCAGTCGGGGTCGTTGCCTGTGATACCGCCGAATTTCTTTGCTGTAAAATCACCATCCTTCATGCTCAGGGCTGCGAAAGTACCGTTTGTTACATTAAATCCGTAAACAACTTTGCCAATAGCCGTGGCATTAAGATTAACGATACTGGCTTGTGTACCCACAATAAAATTTGATGAATTGTTAAAGCCGCCACCTGTTACAGCACTATACATATTTAAAAAACCTGAAGTTAACGTATCTTTCATATTGCTGTACGCCCAGCCGCTAGCCCAATAACCACCATATGATGTATCATAATAGTTAGGGAGAATGGCATTACCCGAGGTAAAATTAGTGCCTAAAGGTGTGTCAGAACCATCCCAATGGGAATCAGGGGTGAGTGTCAGGTTTTCGAAATCGCTTACTGTTTGCGCACTGCTTACATAATTAATACCACCGATTAATACGGCGAGTAAGATGAGTTTTTGTAATTGTTTTTTCATTTGTTTTAATATAAATTTGTTAATGATTAGATTTATTAAAAGATATTGTAGTCCCAAAGTTGAAGTGTCTTAGAGGCATGGGTCTGTAAGCCACCACCTGATAAACGTTATTAAAAATATTCTGACATTGTGCAAAAAGCATCAGTTCTGTTTTCTTAAGAACGGTCTTGTATGCCAGATAAACAGAGCAGGTAGTGTAAGGTTCAAGGTATTGGGTATTATCTGAAGAGGTGTACCTGTATCCTGTATAATTTTGACGGTAAGCTAGCTGCCACTTTTTATAAGCGGCTTCGACTTTGGCATAGCCGCTGTACATGGGCATATAAATCAGTTGTTTATCTACAGAGCTGTCGTTAAGAGAACGGGGTTTCTGATTGCCCGACAGAACGTAATTTGTGAGTACACTGATAGCAAAACGGGTGTCGTTTTTCCTGATTTTAATTTCAGATAAGGTTTCCATGCCTCTGCTCCAAACTTCCAAAATGTTTTGCGGTTTCCAAATATTGCCTTCAGGAAGCCAGATTATCCAGTTGTTAATGCGGCTACTGAATATTGAAGGTGTAATCAAAAAAGCCAAATCTCTATAATTGAACTGACATCTCAGACCGGTTTCGAGGGTATAACCTTCCTCGGGGAGTAAGTCGGTATTGCCACCTGGTTCCCAGTACAAATCGTTTAAGCTGGGCAAGCGGTGTACCTTTGCCACTTGTGCATTCAAATCAGTCGTTTTCAACACCTTATAAGAAACGCCTGCCGAATAAGTTAGGGGAATGTTATGATTTTGCATCCACTCTTTCCTTAACGAGAAGTTTAACCGTAATTTTTCTGATGTACACGAATAGGCATGGGAAGCAAACACAGCGGTATTGTTTTGTCTGGGGCCAGATGGCATATTGGTGGCTTTGGCTGCCACATAAGTATTATTAAGTCCGAAATTGGAATGATGGTTTTTAGTCCAATCAGCTTTAAGCTCGCCTTCTCCTACTGCTGAAACATATTTATTGGTGGCATATACCTGCGAAACGGAATCGTTATAATGCTGTTTATCATCAAAGTAAGCCCCTCTGATAAAAGCCGTTATCTTATTTTTGATGTAAGTCCACTCCGAAGATAACTTCAGGTTCTCGTCCGATTGATTGGCTTTACTCTGTTGTTCGAGCATGGCAGCAGGAACGTTTCTGTCGGTTTTTTGATACCAGAAAAGAAAGTTCACTTTTTGGTTGTTGTTGAGCAGCACATGGCTTTCGGACATAAGTCCTTTGGCTTCTGTTTCGGCATGTTGTTGCTTTATAAGTGGCTTATCATTTATAGATTCATTGGTATATTCGAAATTGTTCTTTGCAGCACTGTTGTATAATTTCAGCGCACTGTACAATTTTTTTCTGCTGAAAGACATATCGGCACTTTGTTTCATTGCACCGAAACTTCCGGCACCAAGTGTCAGTTTAATTGATGCGCCCTTGTTAAAAACTGGCTTATTATTCAGATGGATGGCACCGCCAATAGCACCGCTTCCCCAAAGGGCAGAGCTGCCACCATACTGAATGCTCACATTATTGTATAAACCTACAGGGAGTAATGAAAAATCCATTTGCCCATTCATGGGGTTGTTGATGTTAATGCCATTCCAGAGCACTGCTGTGTGTTGGGCATTGGTACCCCTGAACGACACAGACGTAATAGCACCCTGTCCGTACGATT
>CAZVOS010000248.1:0-5253 GCA_964628845.1 uncultured Bacteroidales bacterium
TTTTTAAATCACTTATACCCGAAGATTTGGCTAAAGACTATCTGGCAGGTGCTGTTTTATTAGGTGCAGCACCATGTACAGCTATGGTTTTTGTATGGAGCCATCTTACCAAAGGCAATCCGGCCTATACTCTTGTACAAGTAGCTATTAACGACCTTATTATTTTACTGGCGTTTATCCCTATTGTTACCTTTCTTTTGGGCGTGACAGGTATTGAAATCCCATGGAACACACTGCTGATGTCGGTAGTGCTTTTTGTTGTGATTCCTTTGGTATCGGCAAGTATGACAAGGCATTTTCTAATCAGAAGAAAGGGAATACAGTATTTCGAAAATGTTTTCCTGAAGAAGTTTACAAGCACTACTATTTCAGGTTTGCTCTTAACACTCGTTATCATTTTCTCTTTTCAGGGAGATGTGATAATTAAAAGCCCGATAAGCATACTGCTTATTGCCATTCCACTTGTTATACAAACTTTTTTAATCTTCTTTATAGCTTATTTCTGGGCATATAAATGGAAGTGCCCGCACAGTATAGCGGCACCGGCTTCGATGATAGGAGCGAGTAATTTTTTCGAGCTTTCAGTGGCAGTGGCTATAGTGCTTTTTGGATTAGATTCGGGTGCAACTTTAGCAACAGTTGTGGGTGTACTGGTAGAAGTGCCGGTAATGCTCACCTTAGTGCGTATTGCGAATAATACGAGAAGTAGATTTATTAAATAAACTCTTTGCAGAGTCAAAAAAAAAGATATTAAATAGTATAATCCTTAAGAATTTTATTACTCAGCAATGTTGTCTTATACTTGCTTTCCAAATCGCTGAAACTTATAAGAAAACCACATCCTTCTTTATACCTGCTACATCCATAAGCCGATTTGCCTTTAAGCATAATACCTTGCTTGCATTTGGGACATTTTAATCCTTTTGCTTGTCTTTTACTTTTGACTTTAGCTGAGTTATCTGATTTCTCTTCACTTTCCTTTCTATCTTGTTTCTGCGCTTCTATGTCAATATTTTTACCACTGTCACTTTTAACATCTTTAACAAGAGAACAAACCATCTCTTTCATTTCTTCTATAAAAGCTTTGGCTTCGTAAGTTCCTTTTTCTATTTGCCTGAGTTTTTTCTCCCAAATACCCGTAAGTTCTACCGATTTGAGCAGGGCGTTTTGTATTGTATTAATAAGCTGGATACCTGTAACAGTAGGCACCAAATTCTTGTTCTGTCGTATGATATAGTTGCGTTTAAAAAGAGTTTCAATAATGTTAGCTCTTGTAGAAGGGCGTCCAATACCATTCTCTTTCATCACATCGCGTAATTCTTCATCATCAATTTGTTTGCCTGCTGTTTCCATAGCCCTCAGAAGAGTGGCTTCTGTATAAAATTTTGGGGGCTGTGTTTGTTTTTCCTGTACATCGGGTTCATGTGGTCCTTTTTCACCTTTTACAAAATTGGGCATAATTTGTTCTTCATTATTCGAAGCATTGTCATCTTTTTCTTTTTTAGGATACAATACCCTCCAGCCCTCTTCTAAGATTTCTTTGCCTGTGGCCTTAAATTCATAGGTGGCAACTTCACCTAAAACTGTTGTGTTCGATACCTTGCAATTCGGATAAAATGCAGCAATAAAACGCCTTGTTATTGTATCGTAAACTTGTTTTTCCTGATACTGTAATGTAATGCCTTGAGGTGGTACCCCGGTAGGTATAATGGCATGATGGTCGGTAACCTTGCTGTTATCAAATACTTTCTTACTCTTAGTAATAGTATTTTTTAGTAATGGTTCTGTAAAATTGGCATAAGGCGTAAGTTTGCTAAGGATGTCCTTGATTTTCGGGTATAAATCGTCGGGCAGATAAGTTGTGTCAACACGGGGATAACTCACCAGTTTCTTTTCGTATAGGTTTTGTATGTATTTTAGGGTATCGTCAGCAGTAAAATTATATTTTTTATTACATTCTACCTGTAAAGAGGTCAGGTCAAATAATTTGGGGGGAAGTTCATCGGCTTTTTTCTTTGTGAATGAAGTAATCTCAAAATCTTCATCTTTTATCGATTCAAGTATTGTTGCTGATTCTTCTTTACTTTTAAACTTGCCCTTAGTCGAATTAAAGACAACATTACGATAAATGGTTTTTAGCTCCCAGTATGTTTCGGGTTTAAAATTTTGTATTTCTTCGTAGCGGCTTACAATGAGTGCCAGGGTAGGTGTTTGAACTCTTCCTATAGAAAGTACGCCCTTATTGTTGGCATATTTTAGCGTATAAAGCCGGCTGGCATTCATGCCTAACAACCAGTCGCCTATAGCACGGGCATTGCCTGCTGCATAAAGCAAATCAAAATCACTACTCTCTTTAAGCTTATCAAATCCTTCTTTAAGTGCTTCATCTGTAAGTGATGAAATCCATAATCTTTTAATGGGCTTGCCACACTGTGCTTTTGTTAGCACCCAGCGTTGTATGAGTTCTCCTTCAATGCCTGCATCACCGCAGTTAACAACTTCTTCACAACTGTTAACGAGTTTTTGTATCACAGCAAATTGTTTCTCGTATCCTTCATTTTTGATAAGTTTGATGCCAAACTTCACGGGAATTATGGGCAAAGTCTGTAGTCGCCACCATTTCCATTGCCCGCTATAGTCATCGGGCTCTTTGAGTGTACATAAATGTCCATGTGTCCAACTCACACAATAACCATTGCCTTCAAAATAACCATCTTTACGGGTATTGGCACCTAGTATTTTTGCTATTTCTTTTGCCACTGATGGTTTTTCGGCTATACAAAGCTTCATACTTTATTTTTTATTTCCATTTCCAGTTCAGGTAAGTATTATAATTAATACTCCTATTATTACACAGCACCAACAGATAATTTCTAATCCCATCGTCATCAGCAGAATTCTTTTTGGGAATTATTAATGTACTTCCCGCTATAAGATGGATAAAAAAATGGCTTGTAATTTCGCTGATATCTTTTATTTGGGTTATCTTTATTTTAAGCTCGCTCTCTGTATCGGATGTTTCTATTTCTTCAACAGTAAATTTTATATGGGCATTTTTACCAAAATTATTACTGAATGTTTCTTGTAGATGTTTTGAATAGTGCTTTTTATAACGCCGTCTCGAATATGCAGGGTAAAAAATTAAACATAAAATAGTAACTGCCACAAAATAATAAAACATTAACAAAATCTGTGTCATTAAAAATATTAGGGCGAGTATTAAAAAAAACAAACTGCTCAGCAGCCATTCAAATTTACGCCTTTTTTGTATTCTTTTCGACATCGAAGCTGTAAATAACTGATAAGTGAGATAATCAGTATGTTCAAGTTTTACATCCAATTCCATATTTATATTAAATATAAAAACAATAAAGTAAAATTAAAAATATTTTATCAAAAAAGAACGTTCTTAAGAAAGATTTTTACTAAGTTTGTCATTTATTATACTTCAGTATGCGAAAGTTTATCCTTATTTTTACTCTAATTGTTTTGCTCTTGAGTCAATCTTGTACTACCGACTTCGATATCAATGCCGAGTATTCAGACATCACAATAGTATATTGTTTGCTCAATAAAAAAGATTCAGTTCATTATGCCCGTATCAATAAAGCATTTTTGGGTGAAGGCAATGCATTGATTATGGCTACTGACCCAGCCAATACATTATATCCTTATGAAGATTTACAGGTTTCGATGGAAGAATATTTAAACGACAATCTTGTCAATACCTATTTTTTAGATACTGTAGTTTTACAAAATAAGGAAGAAGGTCTTTTTAATTACCCTTCTCATGTGCTCTATGCTTTTAATGCTCAATTAAACGAAAACTGTATTTATAAACTGAAAATTCAGAATTTAAAATTAGGCAAACTGATTGAAGCTCAAACACCTATTGTGAATGATTTCAGATTTGACAAACCTTATGTCCCCCCTATACCACCACCACCACAGATTTATAAGTACCCTACATTGAGTTTTATCGGAACATCCCCTCTTACTATAGAGTGGCAGTCAGCTAAAAATGGCATCAGGTATCAGGTCGACCTGCTATTTAATTATCTCGAAATGAACGCTACTGATACTGTGGCCAAACAGATTGACTGGAAATTGGGAACTGTAAAATCTAAAGACCTCGATGGAAACGAAACCATGCAATTAGACGTGAACAAGGAAAGTTTCTATATAAAACTTAAAGATAATATCCCCTATAATCCAAACGTCAGAAGAAGAGTCATGTATATCGATTTTCATATATATGTGGCAGGTGAAGAATTTAATACCTATATGGAAGTGAATGAACCTTCTACAAATCTAATACAAGAAAAACCCGAATACACGAATATAAGTAATGGCATTGGTATTTTTTGCAGCCGCTTTATTAAAGATGAACTCAGTGCCATAGACCAACGTCCCATAAGATTTCAACTAAACCCACAGTCTATTACCGAGTTGAAAACAGGCACACATACAAATCAATTGGGTTTTATTGATTAAAACTTGCTGTTGTTTTCTTTTGAATAAATTTCCACAACCTTGTGAGATAGCTTGTATTTGAAAGGCCAAAATTGTGAAGTCGTTCTTTTATAGTACCCTGATTTACCAAATCATCATGCCCGACAAAATTAAGAAAAGCATCGTGGGCTTCAAATGAGTTGTTGATTCTTTCTTTGTGTGGGTAAGGATTCTTTAAGTTTAAAGATACTAAAAGAGCATAAAACTCTAAATCTCTTATTTTGTATGAATAATATAAATTCTGATGGAAAATACCTTTAAGCGTTATGATTTTGGCTAAAAATTTACTATATTCTGTTCTGCAATAATCATTTTCTTGAATCAAATCCTGAAGGGCTTCTTTAATAGAAATAATATCATAAACTATTATTGTATTGTAAGTTTTTGTCCATTCAATCATAGATTTAATAAGCTCCTTTCGCCCATCACTTTCCGAACTGCATAAAAAGAAGCGTGTATGTTCTGTTGTTAATTCAGCTTCAGAGATAGTCAGCATATATGGGAAATACTCATATGGTTTATTCTTTTCAAATAGTGGAATAGCGGGCTTGAAAAATTGCACATCCAGAAAACAACGATTTTGTGAAACACCATCATTAATATCTTTCAGCCCTTCTTTGTCAATATATTCTGTTTTAGAAAACTGACAAGAAAGCTTTATAAGACGTTTATTATCCAATGGTATTATTTCTTGAATGTTATTTATATCATCCCTTCCCTGTTTATATAATAGAATTTTTT
>CAZVOS010000249.1:0-5238 GCA_964628845.1 uncultured Bacteroidales bacterium
AGAGCGTATAACAGATGAGCTGAATAAGATTATTGCATCACCCAATCCTTCTAAAGGTTTTAAAATATTATTCGATACCCATTTATTACATATTATATTTCCAGAACTGGCTCAACTTCATGGTGTTGAATACATTAATAATAAGGGGCATAAAGATAATTTTTACCATACCTTACAGGTTCTTGAGAGTGTTGCTAAAAAGTCGGGCAATTTATGGCTGCGTTGGGCCGCTATTTTGCATGATATTGCAAAACCTGCAACAAAAAGATACAGCGACAATGAGGGCTGGAGTTTTCATGGGCATGAATTTATTGGAGAAAAGATGGCCTCATCTGTTTTCAGAAGGTTGCGATTGCCTACTGGAGATAGCTTAAAATATGTGCAGAAGCTAATAAGACTTCATCTACGCCCTATAGTATTAGCGGAGAGCGACATTACCGATTCAGCATTAAGACGTTTACTTTTTGAAGCGGGGAATGATATTGAAGATTTACTCCTTTTGTGTGAAGCCGATATAACCTCAAAAAATGAAGTAAAAGTAAAAAAATACATTAACAATTTAAAGCTTGTAAAAACAAAGCTGACAGAAATAGAGGAAAAAGACCGTGTACGAGAGTTTCAACCTCCAATTACAGGTGAAGATATTATGAAAATATTCGATTTACCTCCTTGCAGGGAAGTAGGCATCATTAAAAATGCCATTAAAGAGGCCATTTTAGATGGCATTATTTCTAATAATTATGAAGAGGCCTATAGCTTTATGCTTGATATTGCAAAAAAAAATAACGTATACCCCAGAAAAATTTGATATTTTATATTTTTTTTATTTTAATTTTACAGAAAAAAATAAAATGAAGAAATATGAAACAAGCTTATAAATTTAGCTATAAATTCAGTATTAACCTTGAGGGCTTTGATGATTTTCATTTTGAGATTGACATATTACCTTCACAAAGCTTTTTAGATTTTCATCAGATAATTCAGAATGTTCTTCAATTCTCGGGCACTGAACTGGCTTCATTTTACTTGAGTAACAGTACATGGAAGAAAAAAACCGAAATTTCTCTTATTGATATGAATATTGATGATGATACAGGGCTTTACGAAGATGGTGATGATGATAAACCAAAGAAAAAGAAAACACTTCTCATGTCGGATACTAAACTTGCTACTTTAATAGATGACCCACATCAGAGATTTATTTATATTTATGATTTCCTAACACCATGGACATTGTATATCGAATTGATTAAAATCATTGACACCGACAACAGCATCAAATACCCTGTCTGCAGTAAAATATCAGGAGAATTGCCCACAAAAAAGACTAATATTACCCTCAAAGTACCACCAACAGAGGAAGACATCATAGATATTACATCTGAAGATATTGATGAAGAAACAACTGAAGAAAGTGAATTTAATGTATTTGGCGATGAGGAATCATTAGACGAAGGTTTTGATGAGCTTAAGCTTGAATAAGTCAGTTGTTATAATAGCTGGGCCTACAGCCATAGGTAAAACAGAACTGTGCATTCAGCTTGCCAAACAATTTAAGACTGAGATTATCTCTGCTGATTCAAGGCAATTTTATAAGGAGCTTAAAATTGGGACGGCTTCACCAACAAAAGAAGAACTTAAAAAAGTCAAGCATCATTTTATTGGGCACATTTCAATACATGATTATTATAATGTATCTATGTTTGAGCAGCAAGCTGTAGCTCTTGCTGAAAATCTCTTGAAGAAATACGATATTGTGTTCTTGACTGGTGGCTCAGGACTGTATATCGACACTTTTTGCAAAGGCATTGATGAGCTTCCTGACCCCAATCCTGATATCAGGTTAGAACTAAAAGAGATATACGAGAATCAGGGACTTGAACCATTGCGCTTTCAGTTAAAAAATATAGACCCTGAGTATTATGCTATTGTCGATTTAGCCAACCCTAAGAGAATAATGAGGGCTTTAGAAGTGTATTTATCTACAGGTATTAAATATTCGGAATTAAGAAGGAACACCTCCAAAAAAAGAAGTTTTAATATCATTAAGTTGGCTTTAAACAGAGAGCGTCAAGAACTTTTTAACCGTATCAACACAAGAGTTGATAATATGTTTGCTCTGGGCTTGGTAGAAGAAGCCATGAGATATTCCCCCCTGCAACACTTAAATGCGATGAATACAGTAGGTTACAAGGAACTATTCGCACATTTTGATGGAAAAATAACATTAGAACAAGCCAAAACAGATATCAAAACCAATACCCGTCGTTATGCCAAAAGACAGTTGACTTGGTTTAAGAAAGATACTGAAATGAAATGGTTTCATCCAGAGGACAATGATGGTATTGTGGATTATATATATAAGCGTATTAATTGCAACGATACTTAGTTCTCCATAGTGTTCTTTTCCTTAAAACATTCTCCCAAAATCAAATAACGACTTGAAATGATAATCAATAAGATGTGGTTGTTGCCTGACTTCTTTTAAGTCGGGTGCGATAAAAACAGTAATCATACCAAGTCTTTTACCAAAAAGCATATCGCTCAGTGCATCGCCAACCATCACAGATTTTTTAAAGTCAATATCTGAAAATTTTCTTTTTGCTTTTAAAGCCATGCCCACATTTGGTTTTCGCAAGAAATGTTTTTTTTCTGCCCTAAAAGGACAGAAATATATATCATCCACATATGCTGTTTTCTTTTTCAGTTCATCTGTCATATAGCCATGAATCTGTTTTAAGTTTTGTTCTGTCATCAGCCCTTTTTCAATACCCCCCTGATTGGTAACAATAAAAGTGTATTTAAAAATTTTATTTAGTTGCTTAATGGTTTCGGGCACTCCTTCTATAAAAATAAATTCCGACACTGTTTTTACATAATCATTTACAGGTCTTACATTGACAACACCATCCCTGTCGAGAAACAGGGTCCATTCTTTATCAACAAGGGCTAATGATTTCATTTACTTTGAAAAAGTTCGTTTTCAACAAGTTCGCAAATGATATGAGCAATGAGAATATGACATTCCTGAATGCGGGCTGTATTTTTTGAAGGCACTTTGATTAATACATCGCAATAGTTATTCATTTGTCCGCCCTGTTCACCGGTAAAACCAATCACAATCAAGCTGTTATCTCTGGCTGTTTTGCAGCCCTCAATAATATTTGGGGAGTTTCCTGATGTGGAAATTGCTATAAGCACATCGCCTGCAATACTGTTTGATTCAATGATACGTGCATATATTTTTTCAAAGGAATAATCGTTAGCAACAGCAGTAATGTATGAAGTGTTACAGTGCAGAGCTTCGGCATAGAGAGGTTTTCTTTCTATCTTAAAACGACCTGTAAGTTCTGCTGCAATATGTTGAGCATCGGCAGCACTGCCGCCATTGCCGCATAATAAAACTTTACCATTATTATTGTAGCAGTCAACTATTATATCAACAGCTTTTTGTATCTCGGCAATTAAAATAGCATCTGACAAGATTGACTGATGCAGCGTAAGGGATTCTTTGATAATATCTTTTATTTTCATAATTTAAAATGTTCTGTTTAAAATGGCAGTGGCATAATTCTTCCAACTCATGTCCTGAGAACTCAATTTTACATTTTCAGCAGGCAATGGATTGTCTATATAATGTAACATTGTTTCAGCCATAGAATCAATATCATTTGCTTCGGCAAGGTAGCCGTTGAAACCATGCTTCACAGTTTCAGTAAAATGACCGACCTTGGTAGCTACCATTGGCAAGAGGAAATTGTACGAAATAGATTCCACACCGGAAGGTGTTGCCGTAATATAATACAATACAATACAATCGCTCACCTGAAAATATTTATGTACATCTTCGTTAGGGACAAATTTATTGATAACAGTAACGGCATCCTGCATCTTATATTGTTCAATCAGAGCCAGAGGATTGTAATTGCGTTCATCATCTTTCTTTTTCAGGAAGAGAGATTTAGCAAATCCAAAGAGTGTATTTTTTATTTTTGTGGAAAGTTTTTTACTGTCGAGTGTTTGCCAGAAGGACTCTCCTACTATAAGCAAGGAAACATCATTCCTTTTCTCTTTTACTTTTTTAAAAGCTTCTATCACATTGTGAAGACCTTTATATTTGCGAATAAATCCGAAGAAAAGAAATACATGTTTTTTGAGATTTAGTTCATTCTTCACTGCATCCCTATCGAGGTTCTCGTTGGGTTGAAACATGTCATAAATTGGATGGTAGAGTTTAATGGTTGTATTAATTGGCTTATCGCTTCTCTGACCGCTTTCGGTAAGTATGAACTTCTTTTGGGGAAAGATTTCTTTAAGTTCATTTGCGGTCTGGAGGCAATGGGTAATATATGTTGATGCCGATTTAACACCGTATTTAGTCATTTTCTCATCCAAAGAACTTCCTTCTTTCTGTTTTACAAAGTGCATATCGAAAATAACTTCAATATTTTTATGTTTTTTAAGTTTTGAGGCAATGTAACCTAAAGGAATGCCTTGTATGGCAATAGCCCATTGAAAGATTACTATATGGGGATTAATTTCCTTAATGAGTTTATATGTTCTGTACCATGAGAGCGGATTGTTGTAATTGGTTATATAATGTACTTTTATACGTGTACCTTCGAGCTGGTCTTTGCGGCTGCTGCGGTCGATGAAATCGCGTGGTATCAGCGCAGGGTATTGTTGTGTCCACGACACAATATGAACTTCCACATCTTCAAATTTATCTAAAGCTTTTGCCAGCGATGTGTTGTAATTGGCTATTCCCCCTTTGAATAATGGACCGGGTCCAAAAGTTACAATTCTTTTCATTAAAAATATTTTATGCAAATAAATAGAGCTTCAAACTTACGAATTTTTCTGAGATAAAATTTATCTTTTGGGATTTTAAATAAGATAAGATATTTTACATAAAGAACAAGGCCACTCCCAATACGCTGATAACAGCACCTATTGCTTCTTTTAAACTTACTTTTTGTTTCAGTAATATAATGGCAGGTGGGATGATAAGTACAGGTACAATAGCCATAATGGTTGAGGCAATACCTGCCTGTGTATGCTGAACGGCAAAGAGTGAAAATGAAATACCGAGGAAAGGACCGAAAAACGAGCCAAGAACGATACGCCACATGGCGTTTGAGTTCACAAAAGCTCTGGATACCATGAACCATTTTCTCCAGAATGTAATAATGATGGCAAAGCCGACGTTAGCGGAGGAAAAATATACAGTTTTGCGAA
>CAZVOS010000250.1:0-5224 GCA_964628845.1 uncultured Bacteroidales bacterium
AGCCGACAACCAGATGCCCATAGAAAGCAGATATCCGTTATACATCAGCCGCCCCCATTGTCCGGGTAGGTCTTTGTACCATTGTTCCAATCTGTCGCCCTGAAATACTACAGGATTATTTTTAATGCCATTCACTTTTAAAGAAGCATCGGTATAAACCCACAAACCCGAGTTGTTGTGAAAATGTACCTGCGTTCCTTCCTGAATGTTGAGTGAATAAGCCGAATCAACTACAACCCACCCATACACCAGATGGGGCTTATCGTTAAGCCATGTTTCATCGGTATTTATTACCGAATAGGGCGACATGTTGTAAGGAAAATACTTGGGTGTATGATAATAGGCATTTTGACCCCATGCCACTAATTTAACCTGTTGTATATGTGCGTTGGTTACAAATATCAAAGAATCGCTCACCACAAAGGGAGTATTCACGTTATTAGGGTCAACAGTAACACGTACAAAGATATACATGCTGTCGCCTGCTGCAAGCTCAACATCTTTAAGCTCAGTTGAAGAAACCCCGTCGATATTTATCCTGTAATTGGAAGAAGTGCCTCCTCCCAGATTAATGGATGTTATTTTGATTGACTTGTTATGAGGATTGTATATTTTGAGTTGTTGAACCGTTGAACCAACGGTTGTAAAAACAGTATCAAAACATACGGAGTCGGTAGAAAAATTTAATTTGCCCTCCGTTTCAAAAAGGAAATCATCTTTTTGACAGGAATATATCATTAAAGAAATGATAATTACAGCCAGTAATTTTAAATTAAAAATTTTCATCATTTTAATAAGAAAGGCAAAATTATCAAAATTAAACGAATATCAGATAAGAATATTATATCAGCTAAAATTAAAAGACACTTGAAAATTAACAATTTTTTATTTAAGTATTTATACTATATAAAATAGATTAATATAATTTTGTAGAAGATTAATAATATAAGTCGTTAAAAACAAAATTATTTACATTAAATTTAAATCTATGAAAAGAAAACTATTGTTTTTATTATTAAGTCTTTCAGTTTCATTATTGTTTGCACAATATGATGGCACACTTGACAATTCATTTGGTACAAACGGTAAAGTGATAACCGATTTCCAGCAGCATGATTATGCTTATGCCATTGCATTGCAGCCCGATGGTAAAATAATTCTTGCAGGTTATTCGTCGCTCCCAATGAATCCTGGGCACAATTATCTCTTTGCACTTTCGCGTTACAACACCAATGGTACACTTGACAATACTTTTGGGATAGGAGGACTGGATACTTTCGATTTTGGATTTTCTACATCTTACGACGAAACTGGCTGGACTATGGTATTGCAAGCCGATGGAAAAATAATAGTGGCCGGCAATCATTTCAACAGCAACAATGATTTTGCTGTTGTACGTTTCAATACGGATGGTTCTCCTGACAATACATTTGGAACTGGAGGAAAAGTCATGACCGATTTGGGTAAACAGGACGGAATATTCGGTGTAGCATTGCAAAATGACGGAAAGATAGTTGTTTGTGGTTTTTCTGGACTGGTGCCTTTACAAAATGATTTTGCACTGGCAAGATATAACTCAGATGGGACATTGGATAATACATTTGGGACAAACGGAAAACTCACTACTGATTTTGGTGACAGAGAAGAGGCCTGGTCGGTAAAAGTTCTCAGTGATGGAAAAATTCTTGTGGGTGGTTTTACAGGTTCTGACTTTGCACTGGCAAGGTACAATGCTGATGGCACGCTAGATAATACTTTTAATGGCAGTGGAAAAGTAACTACTGATTTTGTGGGTAGCGATTGCGGGCGAGCTTTAATTGTTCAAGATGACGGAAAATATTTATTGTGGGGGTTCAATGACTCAGATTATGTGTATCATATTATAGGAGCCCGTTATAATACTGATGGCTCCCTTGATAATTCTTTCGGTAGTAATGGCAAAGTTAAGTCTGTTTGCCCGGGTCAGCTTATGTTATATACTGCCGCCACACAGGCAGACGGTAAATTTGTTGTGGGAGGAGAGATGCTCGATGATTTCTTTGTTGCACGCTTTTTGGCTAATGGCTCTATTGATAACTCTTTTGACACAAATGGTATTGCCACTGTCGATTTTCTGGGATGGGGTGACCAGGGTTATGCACTGGCTATTCAAAGCGACAATAAAATTTTACTGGGTGGAAATATCCACAATGGTTCTAACAGGGATTTTGCATTGGTCCGTTTTAATGCAAGTCTTAGCAATATTGATAAAACTGTAAAAGATGGCCATTTTAATATCTATCCCAATCCTGTAAAGGATATTTTGACTATTGAAAATACACACAGCGGTAAAGATATTGGTTTTGAGATTATAAGTCATTCTGGTCAAGTTATTTATAAAGAAGTATTCCATACACAGACGGTAATTTCCACCCGTTTATTTGCACCTGGTCTTTATATAATTAAGTTTGATACAGGGGAAGTCTATGATTTTAAGAAAATAATTGTACAATAGTTTATACAGACATCATTTTACCTCTTTTTAAATACCTGCCTTTAAGTTTATCTGTATAAAGAAGGCCTTTGTGGTATGCCAGAATACCATTAACAATGACAGTTTGAGGTTTGATTTTTAGTTTTATCCCTTGATAAATACTATGGTCGCTTTTGTGATGCAGCCATTGATTTTTAATTAAGATGTTTTTATTTTCCCAAATGACCAAATCAGCATCAGTGCCTACAGAGATTGTTCCTTTTTGTGGATAAAGTCCAAATAATTTGGCAGGATTTGTTGATGTAAGAGCAACAAACTGGTTAACAGAAAAGAGCTGCGGTAAAACACCATAAGTAAATAAAAGCCCTAAGCGTGTTTCGATACCAGCCACACCGTTAGGGACATTAATAAAACTGTTTTTGGATATTTTGTCTGCCAGAGAAAATGAACAATGGTCGGTAGAAACAACATCAATAGTATTATTCTGAAGAGATTTCCACAAGAGAGTTTTGTCTGCTTTTTTTCGCAGTGGCGGGCTCATGATATATGTTGCTGGATTGATTTTGATTTTATAAACATCATCGGTAAAGAAAAGATAATGCGGGCAGGTTTCGGCAAATATAAGTCTGTTTTTTCTTTTTGCTTCTGCAATCAATTTTAAGGATTCTTTTGCAGATACATGAACGATATAAACAGGTGTATCAATAGCTTGAGCCATTTGAATGAGTTTTGCAACAGCCGTTGTTTCTGTTTCGGGGGGGCGTGTTAAGCTGTGGTAAGAGGCACTATGGAAGCCCTTTTTGAAAGCATCATCACGCAATGAGTCTATAGTATTGCCATCTTCGCAATGACTGAGAATTAAAAGCCCTAGCTTTTTTGCAGCATTTAATGTGTTATTGAGGTTTTCATCACTGATACCGATAGTTTTTCCATAAGCCATATATACCTTAAAGGAGCTTATACCTTCTTTTTCGGCATACTCCTGCATTTCTTCAGATGTATTGCTATGCCATGATGTTATAGAGCCATGCAGGGCATAGTCGATAATTGAGGATTCGGCTTCGTTTTTTCTTTTTCTTAAGGCCTCTATCAAGGATTCGTTTCGCTCTGGTGTTACAAAATCAATCAAAGTAGTTGTACCACCTGCCAGGGCGGCCAGACTGCCTTCGAAGAAATTGTCGCAGGTATTTCCAAGTGGTGTATTAAGAGCCAGATGCACATGGGGGTCTATGCCTCCTGGTGTAATATATTGCCCTTGTGCATCAATAATCAGAGCGTCATTTTGCTGTATAGAAGGAGCTATATGAGCGATGATATGATTTTCGATAAAAATATCGCCCTTTGTTGTTTGGGTATCAGTAACAATATAGCCGTTTTTGATGAGGATTTTATTGTTTTGCAATGGATGAACTAAGGTTTAATAATAGTTACTTTATATGTATAGGTAGAGTCAACATTATTTATTTTTACATTGCTTACAGTAACATTATAAGAAATATCGGAAGTACTGCTGGTATTAATTCCTGTGGGTTCCCAGACTATGGTATTGTCGCCATAGCCATTATCGGTTTTAGAAATAACAGATAGATTGATAGGGTTTCCTGCAGCATCGGTCATGCTTACACTGGCATTAGAAAAGTTAGCCAATCTTTTACTGAATGACCATCGGGGAAAAACAAGGGGGGCAGGAACATAGCCCTTTGGGGGCCATGGAATGAAAGCAGGTAGATTTTCGGGCAGGGGGTTACTGCTGTTGCCAAATACCCAAAGAGCATTATAAGTAGAAGTGTGGCCAATGCCCATAACTTTAGCCCTTGAATATAGAATCCATCTGCGGTGACCTACTTTATAGTTGCTGCTGCCATCGTCTTTCATATAAGCAGTCATAGAGCCACTTATTGAATAACCCATAGCAATATTACTAGAACCACAGGCATCGCTGCCTTCTTGTGTCCAGCATGTCCAAGTATTAGGTGGGGTATGGCTAAGAGAATTATTGGCATGAAGCATCAAAGCTGCCTGCTGACATTTGCCATTTTTTTCAGCATCGAAGGTGATATCGTCATTAAGTCCCACACAGCGGCGGAAGTAATTAATTCTCATCAATGCTTTGCTCATGGCATCCGAGCTTATTGTTCCGGGAGTGCATGTGGCTGTTGTTCCTGTCCATCCAGCCGATGGAGCATCTGAACCGAGGTAATAGGTATTATATTCCGTCAAAACCCTTTGCCTTTCGACAGCTTCGGGGTCGGGCTGATTATCGTTGTTGTCATCATTAAGATTTTCTTCGTCTTTTTTACAAGCTGCCAGGCATAAACCCAGAATTAATGTAAGAAACAGAATTTTTAATTTGTTGTCAGTCATAAGTTTAAATGTTTAATATTTTACACTGTAAAAATAGGTTTTTTTAAAAAGAAATTTACAATAAATCTATTTAGAATACATCTCTACAATCTTCAAAATAACTTTTACCGCCTTTTCCATTGATTGAAGTGGCACATACTCGAACTTACCGTGGAAGTTATGTCCGCCTGCAAATATATTAGGACAAGGAAGCCCCATATAAGAGAGGCGTGCACCATCGGTGCCACCGCGAATAGGAATTACGTGAGCTGTTATACCCAATTCTTCCATGGCTTTACGGGCTGTTTCCACCACATGAAATACGGGTAAAACCTGCTCTTTCATATTGTAGTATTGGTCTTTGAGTTCCAGTTTGAATATGTTGGAGCCATATTTTTTCTGCATAAA
>CAZVOS010000251.1:0-5223 GCA_964628845.1 uncultured Bacteroidales bacterium
ATATCTGAGCTTAATCAGATTAAGGGCTTTACTATCTTCTTCTGTTCCTATAGAAACGCCTAATGCTGTAAAAATATTTTTAATTTCATCATTATCAAAAATTTTATGTTGCATGGCTTTTTCCACATTTAATATTTTACCTCTGAGGGGCAAAATGGCCTGAAAGCGGCGGTCTCTACCTTGTTTGGCAGTACCACCAGCAGAGTCGCCTTCAACGAGATAAATCTCGCATTGTGCTGGGTCGTTTTCGGAGCAATCGGACAATTTACCGGGTAGGCCAGAACCAGTTAAGATATTTTTTCTCTGTACAAGCTCTCTGGCTTTTCGTGCAGCATGGCGGGCAGTTGCGGCCAATATCACTTTATTTACAATAGTACGGGCATCCTTAGGATGTTCTTCGAGGTAATAGGCAAGGGCTTCGCTTAACATCTGGTCAACCGAACCCATGACGTCTGAATTGCCAAGTTTTGTTTTAGTCTGCCCTTCGAACTGTGGCTCCTGCACTTTTATAGAAATTACTGCTGTTAATCCTTCCCTAAAATCATCACCATTTATATCAAATTTAAGTTTTGAAAGCATCCCCGATTTATCGGCATAGCTTTTTAATGTACGTGTTAATGCCCTTCTGAAACCAGATACATGTGTACCTCCTTCTATAGTATTGATATTGTTAACGAATGAATGCAGGTTTTCTGAAAAAGATGAATTGTATTGCATGGCTATTTCAACAGGAACACCATTTTTTTCTCCTTCGATGTATATGATTTCATCAATAATTTTCTCTCTTGTGGCATCAAGGTAGTTGATAAATTCTTTAAGCCCTTCATCAGAATGAAAGACTTCTTTTATTACATCACCTTCAATTTCTCTCTCATCGGTTAATGTAATGGTAACTCCTTTATTAAGAAACGACAACTCTCTTAAACGTGACGATAAAATATCATAATTATAAACGGTGCTTGTAAAAATTGATTTATCGGCAAGGAATCTTGTTTCTGTACCATTTTTATCACTCTCACCAATTGCTTTTACATCATACAGAGGAATACCCTTAGCATATTCTTGTTGGAATATTTTACCATCGCGATAAACAATGACACTCATTTCTTCCGAAAGTGCATTAACACAGGACACACCTACACCATGCAAGCCACCGGATACTTTATAAGAACCCTTATCAAATTTGCCTCCTGCATGCAGAACAGTCATAACGACTTCAAGAGCTGATTTTTTTTCTTTTTCGTGCATGTCGGTAGGAATACCTCTTCCATTATCAAAAACAGTTATTGAATTGTCTTTGTGTATTACCACATCTATCTGGTTGCAATAACCAGCCATGGCTTCATCAATAGAATTATCCACAACCTCATAGACCAAATGATGCAAACCTCTTGAGCCAATATCTCCAATATACATGGCAGGGCGTTTACGTACAGCTTCCAAACCCTCTAAAACCTGAATATTATCGGCTGTGTAATTTCCATTTGTTGTATTCAGATTCTTTTCGTTTTCTAATTCACTCATAATCAATGTTTTATAAAATTTTTAATCTGTACAAATTTAAACATAATAATTGAATAAAAAAAGCATTATTTAAATAAATTTTGAACATAATTTTTGGCTTCAAATCTTATATTTGGAATAATTAAAAAAAAGCAAATAAATAAGATTTTATATAGCAAATAAATTTTAAAATGTAGTTTTGTAAGTTAAACATGTTGACGGATGAAGATATTGTTCTATTGTAGTGGTACTGAAAATCTTGGTGTAGAGGCATTATGCTCATATTTAAGAAAGGATGGCCACCAGATAGAACTGCTTTTTAATCCTCTGTTGGGTCATAATTTTTATTTGAATCTGCCTTGGCTTAATAGATTTGTAAGCGATACATCTTTAATAAAAAAGGCACAAAGTTTTAATCCCGATCTTATTGCAGTAAGCTTGCTGAGCAATCAGTTTATGCATGCAAGATTATTTTTAAGCAACTTAAAAAGAACCATTAAAGCGCCTCTTATTGTTGGGGGTGTTCATGCTTCATTATTACCCGAAGAGCTTATTAAGGAAAGCTGGGTGGATATGCTCTGTATAGGTGAAGGGGAAGAGCCCTTGGCAGAATTGGCTCAGAAGCTGAGTACAAATCAATCTTTTGACCACATAAAAAACTTATGGGTAAAAAAGCACGATGGCACTGTTATAAAGAACCCTGTACGTCCTTTGATTAAAGACCTTGACAGACTTCCTGTAGCAGACAAAGACATTTTTTACAATTATGGGGTCATATCAAAAAGGTTAATGGTAATGACCTCGAGGGGATGCCCTCACAAATGCACATACTGTATAAACAGCTACAGAGATAATATATATGAAGGGCAGAGGTATTTGCGGCGTAAGAGTGTTGAACACACAATAGAAGAGTTGATTTTTTATAAAAACAAATACAAACCAAAATTTATACAGTTTTATGATGATGTGTTTACGTATGATTTAGATTGGCTTGAAGCGTTCAGTAAACAATATGCACAAAAAGTTTGCTTGGATTTTGAATGTTATATTACACCCTCCAAGACACATGAAAAATCAATTCAATTACTAAAAGCAAGTGGTTGTGTATCGGTAATAATGGGTATTCAGTCGGGGGATGAAAACATAAGGGCAAAGCTTTTAAACAGGCATTATAGCAACGAACTTGCTGTTGAGCAAGCACAGCTTATAAAAAAATATAAGATAAAACTTATCACTGAATACATATTCGGATTACCCGAAGATGATTATAAAAGCATGATGAGCTCTTATGAGCTAAATGACAAATTGGATGCAAATTATACAGGGAGTTTTATTTTTTATCCCTTCGCAAAAACACAACTTACAGCGTATTGTCTTCAGAACAACTATTTATCAGCTCAGCAATACGAAAAAGTTAAAAAAGGAGAGGGTTCTATGCACGCCCTTAATTTATTGATAGACAACAAAGATAAAGAGCTTGTTTATAAATTTTATGCCATATTGCCACTTTACAATAAGTCGAACAAACTCATAAAGAAATTTTTAATACAACAACTTTTTAAAAAATGGGGTTTACGACATAAAATAATTAACATTATATCTGTTCCATTACTTGACTTCAGCTACGTTTTTAATAAAATTACAAGCATTCCGCGAATATTATTAAAAACAAAATCGTATCTCTCTTTAAGAAAATATAATAAATAATGTTATATTTGTAGTATTCAGTAAAAAGAAAATAAAATGCCTATACCAACAGCAGTTATTGGATTTGGATACTGGGGGCCTAATCTTGCCCGTAATATTTATCAAAGCAGAACGCTTAAGTTGGAATTTATTTGCGACACTGACCGTCAGCGGCTTGTTCAAGCCCGTAAATTATACCCTAATGTACGCATTTCTGATGCTTATAGGGATGTTTTTAACAACCCTAAAATTGAAGCTGTTGTTATAGCCACACCCGTAAGTTCACATTTTATACTTGCCAAAGAAGCTTTGTTAAAAAACAAGCATGTATTAATAGAAAAGCCGATGACCACTTCTGTTAAAGAAGCTGAAAAACTTATAGAAATTGCATTAGAAAAGAATAAAGTGCTTCTTGTAGACCACATTTTTCTCTATAATGGTGCTGTACGAAAGATAAAAGAGTATATTAAAAAAAAGCATTTGGGAGAGCTCAAATATATTGATTCAACAAGAATCAATCTGGGCATGTTTCAGGAAGATGTTAATGTTCTATGGGACCTTGCTTCACACGATATTTCTATTGTCAATTATTTAATAGATGAACGTCCTCAATATGTACAAGCTATAGGAAAAAAACATTACGAACAAGCCCCCGAGAACATAGCATTCCTCATATTACATTACGCTTCAGGGCTCATAGCACATTTCAACTGTTCATGGTCTTCACCTGTTAAAATAAGACAGATGCTTATAGGAGGATTTAAGAAAAAGATAATTTTCGACGATATTGAACCCTCTGATAAAATTAAGGTTTACGATAGTGGCATCTCCTTTAAGAAGATTAAAGATAAACAAAAAATACTTGTTGATTACAGGACAGGAAGTATAAATATTCCTAAGTTTTCTATTGAAGAGCCCCTTTCATTGGTTATTGATGACTTTGCTAAAGCCATAAGACAAGAGAAAAAACCTGTTTGCGATGGCTTAGCAGGTTTAGAAGTCGTAAAAACTCTGGAACTTGCAGATAAATCGTTAAAAAACAATGGAAAATTAATAGTGTATAAATAAAAATGACAGAGCAACAATCGTGGAGTATTATTGTATTTGCATATAATGAGGAAGGCAATATCCTGAATACGCTTACAAAAACCATTGATGTTCTCGACATTATTTCTCCCCATAATTATGAAATAATTATTGTGGATGACGGAAGTACAGATAATACAAGAGCCCTAATAACAGATTTTGTAAAAAACAAAAAAAATATAATAACGGTATTTCATAAAAAAAACAAGGGTATTGGCTCTGCCATATTATCGGGTTATAAAATGGCAAAAGAAGAAAATGTATGTGCCATTCCAGCAGATGGGCAATTTAATCCTGAAGAGTTAATACCTTTTGCAAATGTACCTCCCCATACCATCATCTCTTTTTACCGCAAACAAAAGAAATTATATTCCCCTTTCAGAAAATTACTGACTCTGTTTAACAGAATTTTAAACAGATACGTACTTGGCATTAAAATAAAAGATGTTAATTGGGTAAAGATATACAAGAATAAAAATTTAAAAAACACCAATCTGGCTATAACAAGTTCTCTTGTTGAAAGCGAGATATGTGCAAAAATGCTGATGAACAACAAAGAGCTTATTGAAGTAGAATCAAATTATGGAATACGCTTATATGGGAAACCAAAAGGAGCATCTTTTAAAACCATCAGAAAGGCCGTTTTTGATGTTTTTATCCTTTGCTTAGAGATTAAACGCTATGAGAAAAATAAAATAATAAAAAATATTAACACATAAATACTTAGGTTTGCATCCATTAAAGTTTTTCAGGGAATGTATTGTAAAAGGTATATATATTATAATAGAATAGATTTAAAATATATAAGATTTTGTTTTCCAATATTTTTTATGTTGTTTCTTTTCATTTTTACAATCCCTATTTCTCCAGCACAAAACAACAGTTTTAAAAACAACGACAGAACTACTTTTATTATTGATATTGCACAATATGTTACATGGAAAAGCA
>CAZVOS010000252.1:0-5223 GCA_964628845.1 uncultured Bacteroidales bacterium
AATTTGTTCATCAAAAGTAATAACAACATTATATAAGCCCTTTGAAAAGCCGGATGTGTTAATATAATGCATGTGATAACCCGGTAATATTTCCCCTAAGTTTTCGCTTAATATATTCTGACCAAGTACATTGTAAATATTTATATCAACATTCTTCTTTTCAGTAATATTAAAGAAAACATTTGAATAATTATAGGCAGGGTTTGGATATAAATTAAGTTCTTGTACAAAATCAAGGTTTGTAATATCGGTCATACCTTCGAGAGCCACTTGTTTAGCATTGAGTATGGCTCTTTTTTTAGTGTTACTGTTAAATTTCTGAACAAGACCAACTATTTTAATATCTTTTTCTTTCATTGAAGCAGGTAAAGTATAAGTATATTGTTTGGTATAGGTATTTCCATCTGTAACAGTAGCTGGTAAAGAACTGGCTGTACCGAAAGCACCGCCTAGCATCACTTTAAGAACGTGCCTGTGAGAATAACCCACAATTGGGTTGCCAAGCCCGTACATAGGATGTCCTGATTGTGTATTATAATTATTGGCCTGGTTCCATCCACTTCCTGTACCTGAACAACTGTCCTCTACTATATAGGCATTAAATCTTAATTCTTCACTCAGACCAGCATAAAAGGTAGCACTAACAGTTACATTAACAACTCTGGTGGTAGGATTATAAGTATTTGTAACATCAACGCTTACAGGAGAAACGTGTGTCATCCGTTCATTACTTTTTGATTGCCACAGACTTCTGCTCATACCTACACCAGTACCATCCGAAAACACATACCTGTCAACATAGCCGTTAGGGTAAGATGATGCATAAGTAGTGTTCACAGTATTGCCATCGGTAAATGCCATAGCATCTCCGTTATGAATAGCCACTCCAATGGCATAAGGATTTGAATCGAGTATTTGTTTTAGTTTCACAGCACCATCAGGGCAGTAACCACACCATGCACCAGTGGCTTGTTCTATCAAAACGTATTTTTGGGGTACTTGGCTTACTACAACAAAATCAAATTCCATGGTGTCGTTTGCAGTATTCAGGTCGGCATTTCCATTAATGTTAGAAGCCCATACTTTAACATTGTAGCTGCCAGAAGCTGTGGCATTATAAGGTGTTGGATGTGTAAAATTGGCTGTAGTGAAGGGATTTATTGAAACAGAATTAAAAGTGTGTGATACGGGGTTACCATTATTAACCAAATAATTTAAGTCGTAAGATGTTACAGTATCTCCGCCAAGACTTTTTATTTTACCTGCAACAGAAATATTACCAACACTAACATATTCCATAAGGTTTATTGTAGTAACTGACATATCCCTTGCAGGTGGCGGAGCAACAACAAAACTTGTTGCCTCTGAGGTACCATACTCACCCCCCGACACGTAGGTATATCCATATAACTCTACAGTATAATAACCATTACCATACGAGCAACACATACCATCACCATACGAGTCTTTTATCTCAAAAACTACTGGTGTATTTTCGGGTACACAAACATTCTTAACATAGAGTTGACCACCGCTAATGTCTGTATAAGGACCACCGCTATCGTATGTGGGTGTTCCCGACTGGTGTTTCAACGTCCACGTTGTTTCTGAACCGTAATTGTCTGTTTTAATGCTTATTTTAATATTTACCTCTCCTGCTGGACATTGGGCATAAGTAACATAAGCAACAGCTAAAAATATAACTGCCATGAGAATTTGAATTTTTTTCATAATTATTTACGGATTTTAATTGATACTAAGATACATTGATTAATATATATACAAAATTATAAATAAAAATTAAAAAATAAATATTTATTATTATTTTTGTATTAATACTTAAAATGAATAATTCATTAAAAATTACAAACATAAAATTTAATACTTATGGCAATAGAATTTACAGATGCTAATTTTGAAGAATTAGTGATAAAATCAGAAAAACCAGTTTTGGTCGATTTTTGGGCAGAATGGTGTGGCCCATGCCGCATGATAACACCACTGGTAGAAGAATTATATGGAGATTATAAAGATAAAGCCATTATCGGAAAAGTAAATGTGGACGAAAATGCAGAAGTAACAACTAATTACGGCATAAGAAACATCCCAACCATATTGTTTTTTAAAAATGGTGAAGTTGTAGAAAAAGTAGTGGGTGTAGTGCCCAAATCACAACTGGCCTCAAAAATTGATGCACTTTTATAAAATAATAAGCTACTGTTTAAGTTATTACTCAAAACACAATCTGACTTTCTTTAGAACCTCATTAATTTTTACAAATTTATGTCTCAAAAAATTAACAAAGGGGTAGTAGAAGCTTTTGGCAATCTGGATTTATTTGCGAAACAACTTGTTGAGGGCTTTATTACAGGTATCCATAAAAGTCCGTTTCATGGCTTTTCTGTTGAATTTGCCGAGCACCGGCTCTACAATTCAGGAGAATCAGTAAAAAATATTGATTGGAAAGTATTTGGGAGAACAGATAAACTATTTGTAAAAAAATTTGAAGAGGAAACCAATTTAAGATGTCAGATAGTTATTGATAATTCTACTTCCATGTATTATCCGGAGCAAAAAAATATAAGTATAGACAAGCCCCATAAAATGTTTTTTGCTGTTCATGCTGCTGCTGTATTATTACATATTCTTCGTAAACAACGCGATGCCTTCGGACTGACACTCTTTACTGATAGAATTGATTTGCATACGGTAACTAAATCGAGTACTGTTCATTACAATTATATCCTGAATCAACTCGAAAAATTATTAAACACAGAAAGTATTCCTAAAAAAACATCAATTACTACTGTTTTACATCATGTAGCTGATGCCATTCACAAACGCTCATTAATTATAATATTTAGCGATATGCTCGATTCAAAGGAAGGGCTTGAAGCCGTTCTTCCTGCTTTGCAACACTTGAAACACAATAAACATGAAGTGATTCTTTTTCATATTTTCGATAAAAAGCATGAAATGGATTTTTCGTTCGATAACAGACCCTATAAGTTTATTGATATGGAAAATAACGAAGAAATTAAGCTTAATCCACATGAAATAAAATCACATTACGTGAAATTGATGAAAACATTTAAAGAGGAATTGTATATGAAATGCAGCCAGTACAGAATTGATATAATTGAAGCTGATATACACAATGGCTTTAAACAAATACTTTTACCATTTTTTGTAAAAAGACAAAAACTCTATTAACGTTAAATCAAAAGTTTAAATTTTTTCTTTTTTGTAATGAGACTGTTTTTAATTTTGTGTTTATTTATAATAATGCGGTTATGCTTTGCTCAGCATATTGAAAATATTAAACAACAAGATGTTGAAGACAGGTTAAAAATTCTTGAATTACTACCATCCAATTATCTTCTGAAATCATCTGAGATTAAACATTCAAAAATTGATAAAATAGAATTTTATGCTCAGAACTTATTCGAAAAACATATTTCAAAATACAAGTGGATTAATCAGAATGCCGACCATGAGTTACTGTTCATGTTTTATAAACAATTATATTTTGATTATAACGACAAACTAAGTTTAATTTTCTCGTGTTTTAATTATTATCAGAATAAGTATACAGATTTGTTGGACAAATTTCCATTCCCTGATTACCTCATGTTATTACCAGCAGTTCTTAGTGCTTATAATAATAATTACTCATCTTTGGATGGTGCAGGGATGTGGCGTTTTAGATATATTATTTCAAAAAGACATGGTTTGATTGTTGACGATTTTGTTGACCAACGCCGCCATCCCTATCTATCAACACTTGCAGCTTGCAGCTATTTAGAATTGCTTATGGATTTGTATCATGATAATTTTGATTGTGCACTATGTGCTTTCTTATCGTCTCCCATTGCTTTAAATAATGCTCTTTCTTATAATAAAGATAATTATATCTTTAGTAATTTATCTAAAGAAGTAATTCTTGATTTTCATTTTTATAAAGCTCTGGTTTTATATTATTATATTCATGATAAACTCAATATTTATCCAACAGTTCTAAGTTCTGATACAGAAACTAAAGTTATTTATGTTAAGCATGATTTTTATATTAAACAAATGCTTGAAATCCTTCAAATTGATTCAGATGAGTTCGTGTTCTTAAATCCTGAATTCAGATATAATGTATGGCAAAACCCTGCAAAAATTGTCTTACCAATTGATAAAGCCAATCTATACCATTCTAATGAAGATAGAATAAAAGAAGTAATGGACAGTCTGCTTAACTCTGTTAAAATGATACAAGACAGCATTGAAGCCCAAATAAGAGAAACCATCCATCATATTGTAAAAAGGGGAGAAACTTTATCGCAGATAGCTCAAAAATATGATGATGTAACTGTAAATGATATTGTACGTTTAAATGGTCTTAAATCAGCAGATATTATTAAAGAAGGTCAAAAACTTATCATAAAGAAACCAAATTGAGGATTTTATGAGTTTAAGAAGTGTTTTATATTTCATAATTTCTGTATTATTACTGTTGTTGGGAGTTTCATTTATATTCCCGAAAAATGGCATAAAGATTAATTCAGAATTTACTTTATATTTTCCAACACTTGATGAATTATTAACTGTAGAAAATGAATACGCTGATATAGATGATATTTTATTAAAAAATTTTAATATTGATTCATTATTATTATCAGGTAAAAATAAAAAAGATGATTCACTTGTTCTAAATCCCGACAAGTTAAAGAGTACCATACAGCAGTTAGAATTTGGGAAAGAAGGTGCTAAAGTATTATATTCCTTTTTAAGCAAATTGAGAAGTATCAAATCGGAACCACAATTAATCAGGGTCATGCATTATGGTGATTCACAGATTGAATGCGACAGGATTTCATCCTTCTTAAGATATAAATTACAAAATCAGTTTGGAGGTTGTGGTATAGGTCTTATGCCTGTAGTACAGCCATTTGATTATCAGTTTGCATTGTCTGTAACACCCTCTGATAATTGGAAGAGATACACTTCTTATGGCTCATCCGACCCTTCAATAACGCATAGAAATTATGGTTTTTTGGCTTCTTTCTGCCGTTTTGCCCCTGTTTATAACGACAGTATCCCAAACGATACACTTTTATATACAGGAACAATAGATATTAGTCCTGATAAATCAGGATATAATAATGCCAAAAAATTCAAACAATTAAGGATGTTTTATGGCAATAATAAAAAAGCTGTTTCTATTGAAATAACAAA
>CAZVOS010000253.1:0-5202 GCA_964628845.1 uncultured Bacteroidales bacterium
AGAATATTAAGGTACAGAGTACCGAAATATTATAAAAATATAGTTTATTATTTTTATCGGACAATAGTGATTTATAATTAATAATTTTGCCATAAAATAAATCCAATAACTTTTTACTGATAACTATGAAAAAGCCAGCTTTCATTATTGCCCTGTGTGCTGTAGTTTTATCCTGTTCACAAAACAAAACAAAACAACTTATTAAATTTAATGGCACAGCACTGGGTACTTTTTACTCCATCAGCTATTACGACGATAAGAACAGGAACTTTCAGAGCGAAATTGATTCTTTGTTTAAAGTTTTTAACCATACCTTATCCATTTACGACAGCTCTTCGTTGATTTCTAAAATCAACAATAATGAAACCCAAGAGCCAGATGCATGGTTTACTTACGTTTTTAATAGGGCTAAGGATATTCACAAAAAAACCAATGGTTGTTTCGATCCCACTGTTGCACCCTTGGTAAACGCATGGGGCTTCGGATTTAAGAATGCCGAGAATATCACCCCCCAACTTATTGACAGCTTACTCGACTTTGTCGGCTTTGATAAAATTAATCTGACTGACGGCCAAATCATTAAGGACGATGCCCGCATCATGCTCGATTTCAATGCCATTGCAAAGGGCTATTGTGCTGATATTGCCGCAAAATTTCTTCTTGAAAATGGCATAAATTCGTACCTGGTAGAAATTGGTGGCGAAATTGCCTCAAAAGGACAAAAACCCGATGACTCATTATGGAAGATAGGTATTGAAGAACCCACACAAAATGCCACCGACGAACAAACAGTGATGCAGATTATTCAATTGCAAAACAAAGCCCTCGCTACATCAGGTAACTACCGCAAGTATTTTGAAAAAAACGGCAAACGCTATGCACATACTATTGACCCCAAAACAGGCCATCCTTCCGAAAATAATTTGCTGAGTGCCACTGTCTTAGCCGATGACTGTATCACTGCCGATGCTTTTGCCACTGCTTTTATGGTAATGGGCCTCGAGGACGCATTCCAATATGCTCAGAAAGACAGTCTCATTGAAGCTTTCTTTATTTATACAGATGAACATAATATGATGAAAACCAAATCAACAAAAGGATTCGAAAAATATATGGAGTAAACTATTCCTTTTACCTTTAACCTTTCACTTAAAATGCAAATAGATATACTTACATTATTCCCCGAAATGTTCTCAGGCCCTTTTTCCGAATCTATTATGAAAAGAGCTGTTAATAAAGGTATAATTGAGATAAACATCCATAACATACGCCATTATGCTGTTAACAAACACCATCAGGTTGACGACTATGCTTATGGGGGAGGGGCAGGGATGGTACTCATGATTGAGCCGCTTGCTAATTGTATCAATACATTGAAAAAGAAAAACACTTATGATGAGATTGTTTTTATGACTCCCGATGGAGTGGTTTTTAACCAGATGAAAGCCAATTATTTTTCAACCCTTAAAAATCTGATAATTCTGTGTGGCCATTATAAAGGGATTGATGAAAGAATAAGAGAGTTATTCATCACAAGCGAAATATCAATAGGCGATTATGTATTGTCAGGTGGTGAATTGCCAGCCATGGCTTTTTGCGATGCTATTGTACGCCTTATACCCGGGGTTCTCAATGACGAAACTTCTGCTTTATCCGATTCGTTCCAGAATGGTCTATTATCTGCTCCCGTTTATACCCGCCCCGCAAATTATCTGGGACATGAAGTGCCTCCTGTATTGCTTTCGGGCAATGATAAAGAAATTGAAAAATGGAGACACGAAAAATCTTTAGAACGCACTCAAAAAAGAAGACCTGATTTGCTTTAACAATTATTAATCTTTTTTGACACAATAAAATCGCAATCTCAAGCATTATTTTTGCGTATTAATTTGATTATACGTAAATTTGTTATAAAAATTTTATTTTGCTGTTACAAATTAAAATAATAATCCAATATCTAACAAGACTTTGCTTAACAGCAAGCTTATTTATTTTATTATTCTTATCCATTTTTACACATGCAGAAGGCACAAAACAGTTACAGCCCACGCCTGTGAGTCATGGCCGTGTACAGCTTATGCCTTATGTAAGCGACTTTGCCATGTACAATGCCACACACGAACACCGCCTACATATTTCTATATGCAATCAGGGTGAGAAGATTTATTTTGGTTTTGGTTACATCAAGGATTATGATGGCGTTATACAATACGATGTCATGTACCGTATCAAAGACCCTAACGGGAATATTGTTGTTGGGCCTGCCCCTGTACCCACAAGTGGAAGCGGCTTCATTGCCAACTACAATCAGGCCTTCTTTGGCCCAAATGTCATAAGTACATCCGGCTACAACCCCTTACTTTATACCCCAACAATTCTGGGAGATTATTATATTGAATTTGCATACACCCAGCCATACGGTTACGAACGTAAGATATTTGACTTTTTCGACATCACTGTATGCTCTGCCACCAATCAAGCCATTAATGGCAGAATATGGTCAAAAAACTGGCAGTTAACCACCAATCCTCCTTCTAATGGCACAAGCCCTTATATCAGCGGCTTCGATGGGAAGATGTACATTTACTCAGATGATGGTGTGGTAACATCTATTAACCTGAACAATATGCAGCCATTTGTATTTAATATTTCTGCCAATCAAACGGGCTGCTTTAATACAGGCAACTTTTATCAGGACAGAAAATCAGTGGACGGAAATAATACCTATTCGCAATATAAAATATTTTTAAACAACCCGGACAGTAACTGTTTTCCAACGGGTTTTTTTGGGAGCATCTCGGCGCCTACAACAATTACGGGTTGTCCAGGTCAATTCTGTATCAACATTACTGTAGATAAACCAGGTACTATAGAAGTATTGTTAAATCTAAACGGCAGTCCCGGCTATCAATCCAATACAGAGGATGTCATCTTTTCTGTTAATGCCACCACAGGCACCAACTGCATCCCATGGGATGGTTTGGATGGACTGGGAAATATCATTCCTTCTGGCACAACAATAATGCTTGAATTGAATTATTTTAACGGACTCACCCATCTGCCTCTTTATGATGTAGAAGCAAACACTTTGGGTTATATTGTTGAAATAGTAAGGCCTCCAAGCCCTAACCCACAGCCACGCCTGTTCTGGGACGACACCAACATAAGTGGGGGAGGAAGTAATCTGGGCGGATGTATTAACCCCGGAGGATGCCATCAGTGGCAGGTAGGTACTTGCCTCACACAGCCGGTTCCACAATATTGCTCATTGGGAGATATGACTACTATAAATACATGGTGGTATGCACATGCTATTAAGGACAGTGCCCAGGTGAACTTCGAATATCCTATGGCCAATGCCAATATAAACACACCACCCGGCATGAACGATACTTTATTGTGCTCATATTATACCAGCATACAACTCAATGGGGGGGTGCAATATGCCTCATCCGGACTATGGTCGGGTGGGGGAGGACAGTTTCAGCCGTCTGCCTCGCTTCTAAATCCTGTTTATCATTTTTCTCAAACCGAAATAGATAATGGTACTGCCACTCTTGTATTGAATACTGTTGGAGGCAACTGTGCCTCTGTTGCCGACACCATGCACATCACTCTTATAACCCCTCAGCTTCTGCTCAATAACGACCTAAACCTTTGTGAAGGAAGCTCTGTGCAATTAAATGCAAGCGGTATGAACACCTACCAATGGGCTCCTGCTACCGGCTTGAACAATACACAAACCGCCAATCCTACTGCTTCCCCTATTGTGAATACCACCTATACAGTTACAGCCACCGACCAATATGCCTGTACGGCAAGCGATGATGTAGTTGTTTCTATTGTTCCAATTCCAGATGTGGATTTTACTGCGGAACCCCTTAGTGGTTGCAAACCCTTAAGAGTCTCTTTCTCTCCCCAATCAAGTTTTCAGATTGCGATGTATAACTGGAATTTCGGAGATGCCGCCTCCGGCTTCGCAAATAACTCTAACCTCGATATTCCTGTGCATCAGTATAACAATTCCGGTACTTATTCTGTCTCCCTTACGGTAACTTCATCAGATGGCTGTTCAAACAATATCACCTATAACCAATTGATTAATGTCTATCCCCAACCCGTTTCTTCTTTTTATTTTCTTCCCAAAGAAGGTGATTCCGAAAATATGCTCTTCTCATTTTACGATGAGTCTATAGATGCCCAACTCTGGCACTGGAATTTTGGTGATGAGGATACAGGAACCGACAACATATCGGATATTCAAAATCCACAGCATAAGTACTCATCAACTGGATTTTATGACGTCTGGCTTTATGTTGTCAGCGAATATGGATGCCTCGATTCTTCATCCCACCATATCATTATCAGAGGCGATTACAGCTTATATTTCCCCAATGCATTCACACCTAATGGCGATGGCTTAAATGAATTTTTTATGCCCGAAGGCATCGAAATAGATAATAATAAATTTGTTTTATACATCTACAACCGCTGGGGCGAATTGGTCTTCTTTACAGATGATATTAACAACCCCTGGTACGGAAAAATAATGGATACAAATAACAATGCCCCTCAGGATGTTTATGTATGGGTACTCTGGCAAAGCAACTACATCATTGGCCGCCAAAAATACACCGGACATGTAACGCTTATCAGATAATTTTTTATTATTAAGACTTTATTAATAACCCAATCGGTATTAACTTAATGGGAATGGTACTTATGAATAATACAGGTTAGAGATATCTTTATTTAATAGGTATCTTTAAAATTATACCCTGGCAAACTGTGGAAAACGTGCTTTTGCAAAGTAAAATGTTCCAAAAAGTATGGAGGAATAGAATAAATCGCCCACTATGCCATTATTGAAAAAAGGCAAAGCCATTGTATAACAACTTACAAGACCTGAAAAATCTTTTGTATATTGTGGTGTAAGAACCCAAACAGCAAAATTGGTGATGATAAAAAACAATAGGGCAGAACCAATAGCGCCACCTATAACAGTAAAAATATTTATTTTTTTACTAATTAATAAGCCCAATATAACAGTTAATGCAAAACTAAAATATACAGCAAACATGTAATTGTGAAATCCTAAAAATAAATCGCTGATTAATAATGCTGCAAAAGGTACTATAAATGCAAAATGTTTTCGGTTGATATATGCACCACCAAAAAGAGCTATGGCTGCAACGGGAGTAA
>CAZVOS010000254.1:0-5185 GCA_964628845.1 uncultured Bacteroidales bacterium
CTGCTTGTGCCGACAGCAGCCAGAGCAGCAATTAATAAAGCAACGCCAGCTCTAATATCAGGCGAAGTCATATCAATACCTCTTAGGGGGAAATTTCTGTTAGAGCCAATAACAGTAGCTCTGTGGGGGTCGCATAATATAATTTGTGCACCCATTTCGATAAGTTTATCAACAAAGAACAAACGGCTTTCGAACATTTTCTGGTGAATAAGTACACTCCCTTTGGCATTAATAGCAGTAACGAGGACGATACTCAAGAGGTCGGGTGAAAATCCAGGCCATGGGGCATCACTCACGGTAAGTATAGAGCCATCTATGAATGAATCTATCTCATACTCCTTTTGTGAAGGAATAAAAATATCATCTGCCCTGAGTTCAAACTTAATCCCCAGTTTTCTAAAGACATCAGGTATCATACCCAGCTCTTTGTAACATACATTTTTAATGGAAATTTCCGACTGTGTGATGGCTGCCAGACCTATGAAACTGCCTATTTCAATCATATCGGGCAGGAGGCGGTGCGTACAGCCAATTAAATTTTTTACACCCTCAATTTTGAGTAAGTTAGAGCCGATGCCATCAATTTTAGCTCCCATCTTAAGCAGCATGCGGCATAGTTGCTGTATGTATGGCTCACAGGCAGCATTAAAGATAGTGGTTACACCCTCAGCATAAACGCTAGCCATGATGATGTTGGCCGTACCCGTTACTGAGGCCTCATCTAGGAGCATATAACAGCCCTTAAGTTTTTTAGCAGTAAGCTTATAGAAGTTTTTTTCTTTTTCAAAGTTTAATTTTGCGCCCAGATTCTGCAAACCAATAAGGTGTGTATCCAGACGGCGTCTGCCAATCTTATCTCCACCCGGCTTTGGAATGCACCCTTTGCCAAATCTGCCAAGGAGTGGACCTAAAATCATCACAGAACCTCTTAGCCGTGCCCCCTTTTCTTTAAAATCGATACTATCAAGGTATGCAATATTAACGTTATTGGCCTGAAACTCATAAGTATCAGCAGCTTTTTTCTGAACTTTAACACCCATTTCTTTCAGCAAGAGTATAAGGTTATTCACGTCATTTATATCAGGGATGTTTTCAATAATTACCTTTTCATCTGTAAGCAAGACAGCACTGATGACCTGTAAAGCTTCATTTTTAGCCCCCTGTGGTATAATTTCACCTTTAAGTTTTTCACCTCCAAGTATTTCGTATGTGCTCATATTTACTTTTTTTGTTAATACAAATTAAATAAAAAAATATGTATTAATCTACTTCTTTGATTTTTATTGTTTTTTCTTTTCTAAGAATAAGCCATAAACCGAGCAAAACCAGAGGAATACTCAGAACCTGACCCATATTCATAAACATGTTATTTTCAAAATCAACCTGGTTTTCCTTAGTAAACTCTAGCAGGAAGCGAACCAAAAAAATAAGAACTAAAAAAAATCCTAATATACTTCCTTCCTTTATTTTTTGAAATTTGAAAATATAATATTTAAACAGAAAAATAAAAATACCAAGGTAAGCGAGGGCTTCGTAGAGCTGAGAGGGATGTCGAGGTACTTTTGAGTAGAAAGGATTCATTTCGAAAATAATACCCCAGGGCAAATCAGTTGGTTTACCAATAATTTCTGAATTAAAGAAATTACCAAGGCGTATAAACATACCCCCCAGAGCTATTGGAATAACCATCCTGTCAATAATCCATAGGTACGACTTGTATTTTTTCTTTTTGCAATAATAAAGCATTATCAAGAGGATGCCAATGGCCCCCCCATGACTTGCCAGTCCCCCATGCCATATATAAAAAATCTCTAAAGGGTTCTCTAAGTACAACTCAATATCGTAAAATAGAATATGCCCCAAACGAGCCCCCAAAATACCTCCTATAGCAGTATAGATAAAGATTGTTTCCACTTCTTTAACATCAAGTTTTTCTTTTTTATAAATCCATATCATTATGTAGTACCCAACGATATAGCCGGTAGCAAACAGAAGACCATACCATCGGGCTTTCAGAAAGCCAAATGATATAAGCTCAGGGTCAGCATGCCATATAAATGTAAGTAATGTCATTTTAATTAATTTATAGTGTTTGTTTTTGGTAAAGGTCGGTGGTTTTTTCTTTAATCTGGCAAGATATCACAAGAGAAACAAACATGAATTATATTTTTAAATGCAAACTTAGTTAAAAAACAGAATGGATGTTAATTGATGTGAAAGATTTTTTTTTGAGGCATAGCCAAAAATAAAAGCTTCATATTTTTGTGTAACAACCAGATTCGCTCATAGGGATTAAATGTCAATAAACCCAAATTCCAATACTTTGGTAAAAAAGTAGAATAAAACATTTAACTTTGTTAAGTTAGATGGAAGAGGTTGTATCAAAAGACAGGACTTGAGTTATTACGATTATTTTTTTTAAAAGATTTCTCCCCACTTCAAGTGGATAGACATGAGATTTGAAATCAATTTAAAAAATAGGATGTCTCTAAAAAATAAATATTTGAGACAGCCATAAATATGAGGGGGACACTCTGCTATCGAAAGGTAGCAAAGCCATTCACTCAATTATGCACTTGTGCGCTTATTCTTTAACAAATTTCTTAGTTGCAATTTCTTTATCTGTTTTCACATGAACAAAATAAATCCCTTTTGCATAACTTGAGATATCTATTTCTGTCTTAGCCTGTTTTAGTAATTTGCTAAGGATTATTTGCCCCTGAATATTGCAAATTGAAATACTCATTTTTTCATCATTTTTAAATGACGCACTTTCGATTGTAAGTTTATGGGAAGCAGGATTAGGATATATTTTTAAATCATTATCGCTTTCAGCTTCTGATAGGTTTGTTGTAAAGGAATGAAGAGAAAATGCCCATAGGTCAGTTGCAACACCTGTGGCGTTTTGCCCACCTGTTACATAACCCATATCTCCTATTGAAAAACTCATACCCCACCTGCGTTCAAGCACATCGGCAGGTACAGATAGCGTTTGCCATGAATTTCCAAGAGGATCATATATTCCTATGTTATTATAATAAATTGTGCTTGCATAATTTCCGCCAAAACCCACATAGGCTTTATTGTCAATAACAAAACTGATTGGCCCAAGTCTGCCTGCACCCGGGAAATCTGGGAGAGCTGACCATGCATTGGTGGTAGGGTTATATTTCCAGCATTCCTGTGATAAAATACTATTATTTCCCGTTCCACAGCAATAATAACCATTTCCGGCTATCGAGAATGCTGTACCCTCATTTCTGCCTCCTCCGGCAAAGTCTGCTTTTACTTTCCAAGTATTGGTAGCAGGAGAATACATGTACATATCATACAAATAAGTAGAGATGGAGTTATACGAACCTGCAACCACAAAAGCGCTGTCGCCAATTACAAAGGCTTTGGCTCCGTATCGGGCAGTGCCAGGAAAACTTGCTTTTTGTAACCAAGTGTCGGTTAGCGGGTTATATTCCCATAAGTCAGTTTGGTTAACAGCAGAAACATTAGAACCCAATCCGACATAGATCTTTCCATTAATTACAAAACATGTGTTTTGATATAAACCCGCTCCAGGATAATTTGCTTTTTGAGTCCACACATTTGAGGTTGTGTCATATTGCCAGAAATCATTGACACAGCTATTGTTGTAAATCATTCCTAAGCCAACATATCCCTTGCCATTCAACGCACATCCAATACCGGAGTATCTTCCATAGTTATACATTGACGCTTGTTGCATCCAATACTGTGAAAATGCAACAGTGTTTATTGCAAGTACTATTAATAAGGTGTAAAATAGTTTTTTCATGATTTTTTTTCTAATTAAATATATATTGTTTATAGTACAAAAATAATTATTATTTATAAATTAAAGACTTTATTTCATTTAATTTGTCTTTTATTTTGTTTATTTATAGTGATTGTTTGAGTGGGCTCACCCAAAATGACTATGATTTGTCTAAAAAAATTATACATTTAAGATACTTAAATAATAGGGGGACACTCTGCTATTGAAAGTTAGCAGAGCCACCCGCTCGATTATGCGACGTTTTACTTCTTATTAAATTTCTTCAGGATATTGTCAGCATTTATGTTACTAGGATCTAACTCTAAGGATTTTTTATATGCAGCCAAGCCAACTTTTACTTTTCCAATTAGCAATAAACACTCTCCGTAGCTGTCAAATGCGTTTGATGAATTTGGAAAAAGTTCTGTGTTAATTTTGAAAAATTCAAGTGCTTCTTTCAACTTCTTTTCTTCAATTAAGCTATATCCAATTGTATTTATTGCAATTTCAGAAATGTTGTATTCAGGTTCTTTCTTTTTTGATTCTAATAAACAAAGTGCATGAATTTCTTTTAATGATTTCTCAGACAGAAGTTCATTTAATGATTTCTTTTTGCCCCAGTATAGTTCCATCATACCTACTTCATAAAAGTATTTTGAATATGCGCTTTCTGGATAATTGTCATAATTCAATTTCAACAAAGAAAGGGCAGTCTTATATTTTTCTTTACTATAAAAATAACTAAAGATTTCATATGTATATTTTTCAGGAGGTAAATACTCGAATCCCATTTTTTTTGAAACATCAGAAAAATGATTTGCAATTATGTTACTTACCGAATCACCGTCATTTTCGATATTAAAAATAAATCTGATTTTTCTTGTGTCATACCACCTGAAAATATAATGAATTGCATCGTATTCAGAGATAAGAGGTAAACTTCCGTGCGATTCTTCCGGATAGAATTTCCATGTAAAATCGATTTTTCTATTAGCTTCCATCACAGCTGCAAATTTCATTATTGTTCTCATATGATTAGAAGCTGAACTGCTGTCGTTTTTAATAAAATTTAATTCTGTGTTTTGGGGCATTGTTTGTGCCATTGATAAATATAATTCTGTATTAGAATAGTCAGAAAAGATGAACCCCGCCTAAAACCAAGCTGCTGTTATAGTGCGTATTTTATTCAATATCAAATAATTCAGCAGGATTTATCTTAAATTGCAACATTTTCGCTGTTTCTCTTCCTCCATCACCACCTTTTCTTTGCATAGTTATTCTACCAATTTTAAAATTTCCTCTTTTAGTAATTTCAATATCACCATTACCAAAATAGTTCATGCAAAAATTCATTGGTTTAAGAATCCAACGAGCATTCTTAGCAACTTTGTGAGCTACTAA
>CAZVOS010000255.1:0-5179 GCA_964628845.1 uncultured Bacteroidales bacterium
AAACCAGCCCTCTTGGCTATCTTCGGATTTAATCCCAATTCAGCAGCCATGGTAGAAGCCAGCATAGCCACTTCCTTAGAATGTTGTAATAAGTTCTGACCATAAGATGAACGGTATTTCATTTTACCGATAAGGCGTATCAACTCATGATGTATGCCATGAACACCCAAATCAATGGTAGTTCTTTTACCAATTTCAATAATTTCCTGTTCTATTTGCTTTTTGGTTTTGGCAACCACCTCTTCGATGCGTGCAGGATGTATTCTCCCATCTGAAACAAGTTTATGCAACGACAACCTAGCTATCTCCCTCCTTATTGGATCGAAAGCAGACAAAATGATAGCTTCAGGGGTATCATCAACGATAATTTCTACTCCTGTAGCAGCTTCTAATGCACGTATATTTCGGCCTTCACGACCTATTATCCTGCCTTTTATCTCGTCGTTTTCGATATTAAAAACTGAAACAGCATTTTCTGAAGCATGCTCGGTGGCATTCCTTTGTATGGTTTCGATAATAATTTTCTTGGCCTCCATATTAGCCGTCATTTTAGCTTCCTCTACAATATCTTTTATTTGTACAAGAACATCAGACTTGGCTTTGGTTTTTAAACTCTCTACAAGTTGAGCTCTTGCATCAGCAGCCGAGAGACCTGAAATAATTTCAAGCTGCTCTATTTGCTGATTTTGAGCTTTTTCAAGATCTACCTGCTTTTTATTCACAATCTCTATTTGTGCTGTTAAGCTTTCTTTTATAAGACTTACTTCCTTCTGCTTTTTGCTCATTTCTTCCATGCGTTGAGAGAACGCCGTTTCTTTTTGCTTTAGCCGGTTTTCACGGTTTGAAATATCTATATTCTTCTCATTTATAAACTTTTCGTGCTCACTTTTGAGTTGCAGAAATTTCTCTTTAGCTTCCAGAATTTTATCTTTCTTTATCATTTCTGATTCAGCTTTTGCATCTTTAAGTATATGCTGACTTTTTTTGACAATTGATTTTCTGAGTATTGTGCTTGTAATTAATGCACCAACTGCAAATGATACAACTGCAATGATTAAAACTATTATTGGACTCATTTTTTTATTTTGTTTTAAGATTAATAAAAAACCCGCAATTAATTCAAATAGGTTTATTTAAACCCCTAATAAATACGATAGAGTAGCCTGATTCTTCGAAATTCCACCGTTTCTTTTTAGAAATTCTGACGACATGCATCAGAATGAGGCCTTTTCTAGAAACCATGAGCCTTGACTCCAAGTTGTTAATGTTGAGTTTAACAAACTTTGTACTTTTGAATTAATGCGGGTATGCTTTAATTATTTTTTTTCAAAGAACGTTTTTCTATTTGCCTATATAATCATCAACAACCTTGCTTACTTGTTCTATCTTACTTCTTAAGTGTTCTTGTTGTCGATTTAATTTATTTATATTATTAATATTATCTGAACTTATTTGTAATGCTGCCATAGCTAACAAATCCTGTTTATCTTTATACGAATATGCTTCCGAAAAGCTCTTTACTTTCTTATTGATATCTGTTACTGCTTTCCGAATATTTTCCTCTTCATCTCTTTTAATTGTTAACGTATAATTTCTATCGTATATAAAAACATTTATCGTTATTTCGTTCATTTTATTTTATTAGTTATTCAAATAGGCTATACATTTATCTATTTCCCGCACCATTTCATTTATTTTTTTCTTTATTTCGCCCGAATTTCCAGTGTCTTCAAGCTTTTCATTAATTTTTAATGCAATTATTTCTTTTTCTAATTCTGTTATTTTATTAATTTTTGATTTGACAATTACTTTTAACTCTGTGTTAATTTTCTCTAATTCCTCAATTTTTTGTTTACAAGTCTTATTTTCTTCTAATATCAGATTTATTTTCTCTTCTAAACTATCGAAATATGAGTCTATTACTTGCATTTCCTAAATATATATGAGCTTATACAAATATAAGGCATTTAAACATGAAAGTCAAGAAGAAATTAAGAAATTTGTTTATTTCGACAATTTAAACTCTATAGGCAAGCTAAGCATAACTCTTACCGGCTCACCTTCATGTTTGCCTGCTGTCCATTTTGGCATTTTCTTAACCACATTTTCGGCTTCTTTCTCAAAATGTTCACCAATGCCTTTGAGAGCTTTTATTTGAGTTAATGTGCCATCTTTTTCAACTATGAAGGTTACATATACAGTACCTTCCTTTACAGTATTATCAGCCACATTTGGCCATGTTATATTCTTCGTTATGAATTGGTTTAGAGCTGTTTGCCCACCCGGATACTCGGGCATGACATCAACCTTCCTGAAAACTTCCTGTGCTTGTATCTGGCTTGCAATTCCTAAACCTATAAAAACGAAAAATATTAAAAAACTGGAATAAAAATATTTTTTCATAGTGTTTTAATTAAAATTTTCTACAAATATACAAAATTTCGATGTAATTTTAGTTAAATTAGCTTAATTTTTATTTACTTGTTTATGAACGAAGAGTTTCTACATTACATCTGGAAATACAGACTGATAGATACAGAAAATTTACTTAGCGATGACGGACAAAATATTGAAATATTATCACCAGGATTTCAAAATTTTGACGAAGGTCCCGATTTCTGCAATGCACGTATTAAAATTAACAATACGCTTTGGGCAGGTAATATTGAAATTCATATAAAATCATCCGACTGGAAAAAACACAAGCATCATCTCAACAAAAAATATGACAATATCATATTGCATGTGGTTTATGAACAGGATACTGTTATCAAAAGAAATAATAATCAGCCAATAACAACTATTACACTTAAAAATAGGATAGACACAAATCTCTATGACAGATATAAAAAATTATTAACGGAAAAAACATGGATACCCTGCGAAAAAAACCTTATATATGTTGATAATGAATTATTTAACATTTGGAAAGAAAAACTTTTAATTGAAAGATTGTATAGAAAATCTAAGGATATTGAAACTATTTTTACTAATAATCTTAACGACTGGGAGCAGACTTTTTATGAATTTATAAGTACAAATTTTGGTTTTAAAATAAATGCAACAGCTTTCAGACTCCTGACAAAATCATTACCATTAAAGGTTCTGGCTAAACATAAAGATTCACTTTTTCAGATTGAAGCCCTATTGTTCGGACAAGCAGGTTTTTTAGATAAAAATTTTGATGATGAATATCCAAAAACCTTAAAAAAAGAATATGCATTTTTAAAACATAAATACTCTTTAAAACCCATTAACTCAAGCATCTGGCTCACCTTTAAAATACGCCCCAACAATTTTCCTCATTTACGTTTAGCCCAGTTTGCTGCGTTCATATACCATTGCTCAGCCCTATTTTCTAAAGTTACGAAAACAAGCGATGTAAAAGATTTTTTTCTATTCTTCGCATACCCTTGCAGCGACTACTGGAAAACACATTTTACACTGGATAAAAAAAGCAATGTGAAAGTAAAAAGCATTGGTAAAAGTGCCGTTGAAAATATTATCATTAACACTTTTATACCATTTCTTTTTGCTTACGGAAATATAAAAAAGGAAGAAAATATCAAAGAGAAAGCCCTGATTTTTTTGAGCAAGATTAAACCTGAGGAAAACAGTATCATTAAAAAATGGCATTCATTAAAAATAAAAGCCATAAATGCTGTTGACACTCAGGCACTTATTGAATTATTTAACACATATTGCACCACCAAAAAATGCCTCAGTTGTATGATAGGCGACAATCTTTTACGCAAACAATAAATTAAACCATATGACACCAAATGCACAGTATTACATAGAGCATCTTAATCTGGAAAAGCATCCCGAGGGAGGTTATTACAAAGAAATTTTCCGTTCTGATGAGCTTATTGAGGGCAATAAGATACATAAAAGATATTCCGGAAAAAGAGCTGTTTGCACTTCGATATACTACTTGCTCCAAAATGACGACTTTTCAGCTTTTCACCGTTTGCAATCGGACGAAATATGGCATTTTTATACCGGTTCTGCCCTTAAAATATATCATATTGACAAACAAGGTATTTTAAAGACTTATTTATTGGGTAATGATATTCATAAAAACGAACAGTTTCAATGCGTCATACCACACGGCACATGGTTTGCAGCACGGCTTTTACGCCCCAATACATTCGCCCTTATTGGTTGTACTGTAGCTCCCGGATTCTGTTTTTCTGATTTTGAACTGGCAAAAAGAAATGAGTTAATTTCACAATATCCTGTATATGAGGACATTATTATATTAAATACCAGGAAATAATTTTAAACTATTTTTGTATAAATAAAATTTTTAAACATGAAAAAGCTTCAGCAATCTATTTTGTTCTTTCTTGTCGTGTTATTTTCATTCAGCGGTTTTTCGCAGACACCTCAGATGTTCAATTATCAAAGTGTAATACGCAACTCTTCCGGTGCTATTATAGCCAACCAAAATGTAAGTATCCAGCTCAGTATTCTGGCTAATTCACCTTCGGGCAGTATGCTTTACCGCGAAAGACATAATGTGCTTACAAATGCTTATGGTATAGCAAACCTTAAAATAGGTAATGGTACAGTAGTCAGTGGTAGTTTCAGCAGTATCAATTGGCAAACAGGTACTAAATATCTCGAAGTGGGTATTGATATTAATAATGGCACCAACTATACAATCATGGGCTCAACACAATTTGTGAGTGTGCCTTACGCCTTATATGCTGAAACATCGGGTGCTTCGGGTGTTATTGGGCCTACAGGACCTACAGGTCCCACAGGAAACACCTGTGTTTCGCTTAACGATGCCTACAATGGCTGTTCGGGTAATGGCTCAGGCAATCAGATTAATGTAACACATAATAAAATTGATGTTACCCTCCCCTCCTCTTCAACAGCAGACCAATCTATGCTGATGACCATTCAGAAAGGCAGTAATGCTTCGCCTGCAACGGGCTTAAGTATATCGCATCAGCAACACGGACATGCCGTATTTGCTGAGTTAACCAATACTGCCAATATGCATAGTGCCATTAAAGGCATTTCAAAAAGCAGTAACACAAATACTTCAGCTTATCCTTCAGCAATTGCGGGTGTTTTTGACGGCAGTGGCTGCGGTGTGGGCCTATGGGGTGAAATTACTTCATCGGCAACAACAGGTAGTGGTGCCGGCTTGTATGGAATTGCATCC
>CAZVOS010000256.1:0-5170 GCA_964628845.1 uncultured Bacteroidales bacterium
ATTGTGTTGAGGTATATCCGTTTCCGAAATCCCATTGGCAGGTAACACCAGTGCCGCTAGTGGTGCTTGAGGTGTTTATAAAGTTTACTGTAACGGGTGCACATAAAATGGGAGGGGGGATGAAGTTAGCCACAGTAACGGGCAGACCAAAGTCCATTTTAAAGACGGCATTATTACAATTGTTGCTGTTATTAGTTTGCGACCATGCACCTGGTGTGGTAGGTGTGTCGGAATGGCCACCGCATCCTGCACATATAGCTTGATAAATGATGCCTTTTTTATCGAAGCGACTTGTGCCACCATCCACATGTTCAGCACTTATTCCTCCTCCAAAGTAAGTGGCATAGACCAGTGATGAGGCATCATCTGTAATAACTAATAAATAAAAATCACTATTATCGGTTGTAGATTGGAAAGCATTCGTTGTTATTGGTAATCCGCTGGTGCCACCAAAGCCATTTACAGAGCCACCCCAACCAGATAAATAGATGTTGTTGCAGAGGTCAACAAGGAAGGCAGAAGGAGAAATATTAGGGGCGCCACCACCTGTACCGAAAGCTGTTGACCAAATTAATGTATCGAGTTGTGCTCCAAGTTTACTGATAAACTGACCACCATTAGGAGTGTTCCAGAGGGCGTTATGGATTAAGGTTGTTCCTGTGGCTTGTGTTTGACCAAATATATAAATATAACCTAATTTGTCTCTTTCTATCAAATATGCCTGGTCGTAAGCATTAGAGCCAAAATAAGTAGAATGTAAGACAGAATTTCCATTTTTATGTATTTTGGAAACAAAACCATCGCAAGAGCCCCCCAGATAATTTGGTTTTAACACACCGGGAGTTGTTGGGAAGTCGGTTGAACTGGTGCCTCCAGAAATGTAAACATGTCCGTCATTATCATCCAAAGTGATGCTGTACACAGCATCATTACCACTGCCACCGATAAATGAGCTCCATATCATGTTTTGCAGGTTATTATCGAGCATGATGATAACGCCATCCTGTTGACCTCCGCCAAAAGTAGTTTGAAAAGCATTTGTTGTAACGGGGAAATTAGTTGATTGTGTACTGGAAGCAATCCAGCAGTTATTATTTTCATCGAGGAAGACCTCACCACGGGCCTCATCGGCATAATTATAACGCAGGGGTGGAGCAGAGCTTAAACCATCATTGCCATTACCTCCAATATAAGTAGAGCCCAATAATGCTGTGCCATTAGGATTAAAACGTGATACAACTATATCAGAACCTTGAGTAAATTGAATGACATAGGTCATGGTATAAGCTGTGCCTCCATTAAAGGAGTTATCGAAAGCACCAGTAGTTGTGGGGTAATTTGTAGAGCCGGATGTACCGAAGACAAATAATTCATTGTTGTTATTTACAAAGATGCTGTGAGGTATTTCGGGACCACTTCCGCCAAGGTATGTAGCATATTTTAAGGTAGAACCCGTTGTGTCGTATTTAATAACAGCAATATCGCAATAAGGACCTCCAAAAACTTGCTGATAAGAGCCCAGAGTAACAGGAAATCCCATACCCATAGCAATACCAGCAGCATATACAAAACCATCATAGTCGTAAGTGGCAGTGTAACCCCAGTTATCAATAGTAGAGCCAGAGAATGTTGAAAAGATAAGTGTAGGGTCTATTATTAATGTATAATCCTTATCGTAGCCCTTGGGTAATTCAAAACTTACTTTGTTCTTTTTAAGATGAAATATACAATCTATATTCACAGTGTCATTTTCAATAAGCTGATATGCGTAGGGTTTGAGTTCTGTTACTTCGTTTACAGTTGTTTTTATTTGCAGATGCCCTCTGGGTGTGATACTTATGTTTTCTTGTCCATTATATTCAAGTACAATATTCTTAATGTTGGCATGTGGATTAATAATAAAATCATATTTGAGCAGGTAATCATTTTCATAAACTTTAAGGTCTATTCTTTCATAAAGGTTCTGATAGGTTATTTCGGTATATTTTTTTACTTCAGAAGCCCATCTTCTCTGGTCGTTGCCAATATAGTAGTTAACATAATCTTCTGTAGGATAAGCCCCTGAGATGCTTACATTGGGATTGCTATTAAGGAAAGTCATTTTATAGGCGTGGTAGTTAAGCAGACTGTCGGGTTTATTTTTTGTTCTTTTTTCTTGTGGTGAAGATAATTTATATTGCATCAATTCATTGACTTTTTTTCTATCCTCGAAGGCAAACACAAAGCCATCCTTTTGATAAAAGACGGATGTTCCTGTAAGTTCTGTTTTAAATTTAACAGTTTCGTCCCATTGATTTTTATTTTCTATAAATGAAATATGACCCTCACAGCATTTCTTGATGTTTTTTTGTGCTATCAGAGTGAACGATAGAAGAAAAAGTATTGTAAAAAATGTTATTTTACGTATAAACATTACAGTTTTTTTTCAAAGTTACTAATTTTTTTTTAATGAGCTTAAATATGACGGATAAAAATATGGGGGTTGTTTAATTATACGAAAAATTATATATGTTTAATTTAAGAAGAAATGATATTTAATCATTAATATTTATTTTTATCAAAAAAATATTTTAATAATAAATATTATACAAATAAATATCAGATATACAATAAATTAAATATTATAACTTTAATAATTACTTTAAATATTGATTGGGAATGACTGTATATATACTATAATATTGAAGTAATGATTTAAATAGATTATATAATAGACGGGTAAACAAGTAAATATAATTAAATAATAACATGAAATAATTGAAAATGCATGACTTTCATCAGCCAGATAATTTTTGTGCCCCAGTTGGTTTTGAAAAGTTGGCGGCAGGCATAAACAGCATTCTCTTTAGCAGCAAATGATTCTTTTTGATAGAGTAAAATAAAGTCTTTTAAATCCTGGTATATATCGGCAATAATTTCTGAGATTTCAAGTTTAACAGCTTCATTATCAGTAGGGTTAATAGTATCATAAAAAGAATTATCATTAGCAAATATTTCTTTGGTATTTTTATAAACTGCAATCCATTCTTCTTCGTTAACGAATCGTTCATTTGCATCGGTATCAGAGATTTCGAAATCGGCTATTAAAGAGCCCTTAAGGAATAGGAGAGGGGAAATACGCAGGAGGTATAGGTATATTTCATTTTTTTTGTAATTACTGATTTTTTCAATGAATAAACAATAGTCGTTGGCTACTGTTATTAATTCGATTACATTTTTTGAAATTACATACTCAGAGTTATCGAATGTGTTCATAATCAGGCATTTTTAATTTTAGTATACATGCTTGGAATAACAATTTTGGTATAAATTGATTTAAGATGTTTTTTTATAGTAGGCCAATTATTTGGATATTTTTCGTAAAGGATGCTTATATCATCAATATATTTATTAATAAAATCGCTAACTGCAGCACCAGAACAGTGGTGTGGCTTACAATTATCGCCAATAATCTGCAGTTTTATTTTTTTCTCTCCTAACTTCAGAGCTGATAGAGCTGCTGCTTCGTATTTGTTGAGCATGGAAATAATGTTATAATATTTTTTGCTATCTACTTCATCAAAGCCAGTTTCTTTAAGTTCTTCTGATATTTTCTCGGTTGATTTATCAAAGATTAGCATCGAATCGTGAATGAGAATTTTATTTTCTTCTTTGTTAAAGAAGAAGTTAGCTGATGACCAAGCTGCATTTGCAATAATTCTTTCGAGTTCTTCAAGGCGTCCGTTATAGCTTTTAATTTTGGCTTTACTTTCGTCAGAGAATTCGAATCTTGGCATGTCAATATTCGTATTTTCAATTTTTCGTAAATATGTATTGCATTGATTAAGAAGCATTTGTCCGTATTTTTCGTTTACAAGCTCTACTCTTTTTTTATACTTTTCTTTTTCATTAAGGATGCTTTGAGTGCTTTTAGATACGTTTTCAAAAAATATTTTATTTTCTTTTGCATTTTTAATATAGACCTTAAGTGTTTTGTAAACGATGCTTTGAATAATGCTTTTATCATCGGGAGTGATGCTCTTTTTTGAGGAACTTACAGGGAGTATGTTCAATAAACTGTTGAAATATATAAAGAGGAGGTCACTTTTTTTGTCAGATTCATTTTCATAAGTCAAACGGAGGATTGTTTTTTTATCCTCGCTCAGAAGTTTCAATTGTCGTTGTTTCCCTTTTTTATTTTCAAATTTTTCTTCTTTCTTGAGTTCAAATATTAGTTCATCTTGTGCAAACCATCCTGCTGGCTCGGTAGTTTGCCTCATATTATTGATATATGATTTAGCTTCTGAGAAATCCAGTTCAAGATAATTGCTATAATTATCATCTTTCGACAGATATCTGGACTCAACTTGAGATTTTTCTTTATCAAAATAAAAAATCAATACCTTCTCAATATCCTGAAATATTTCGGGAATATGCCGCAAACACGACAACATAGGATGTTGCAGATAGGAAAAGATTTCAGCCATTATTTTTAAAGTTTCGAGAGTGTAAATATAAAACAAATTTTAATAAAAAACAAGTTTTTTCAAATAAAAAATCAAGTCAGTTTGATTATTATTTCAAATAAATTAAGTATTTAATTAAGTTTTTAAAACTTTTAAATATATCCCTAATCTTAACTTAAAAACGATACTTAAAGCATTTATTTATCGTATTATTGTATAATATTTCAAGTTGCAAAAAATTAAAAAAATAAAGTCATGAATACTTATAGCCGCGAGTTTTTTAATAAAAAATTCACCGAAAACAAGAACAGTTTCAAATTAAATGATGTAAAAAATCAAGTAAAAAATCAAACTGAACAAGCATCTTTTAAAGTAGAAAAGATAGAAAAGATAGAAGATGTTGAAAATAATAGAAAAAAGAGAAGAGAGAAAACAGAGGAATACAAACCCTCAATAATGAAATTATTTAAATCCAGAGTAAGCACTCTTGGTGAATATTTTTATCAATGGGCAACAAAGATTTTTTCAGAGGAAGCTGTATAATAGAATTGTTATAATAAAAGTTCTTTATAGAAGAGAATAATCTTTGCGGCTAAGGATTATCCAATAAAGTTTATATAATTGTAGTTCTGATGAGATTTAGAATTAAAAAAATGTTTTCTAACGAAAACTGTTTCAATTCCTGTATGGTACGATTAAAGGTATAACCACAGATAACACAGATA
>CAZVOS010000257.1:0-5137 GCA_964628845.1 uncultured Bacteroidales bacterium
TATTTCAAAACTGGTGTAAAAACAACGATTGCTTTTTTATGGAAATATTTCTCAGGAATACTGCCTTTAATGGTCACTTTGATTTTCTGCCCATGAGTTTCGAGAGGATTGGGAGCCGTTTCGTATCTAACAGTATTGTAATTTTTAACCATTTTCTTTAGTCCGCAGCCAGCAATCATAAAAACTGAAAGCAACAAAACTGCAATTGTTAAAACATTATTTCTTTTCATTTTAATTTAAATTTTTAATAATTTATTATTTTAGTTTTTGGTTTCGGTAATTAAAATTTTGACAAATATATAATTTTTTATTTAAATAATATGTATAAGATTTTTTTAATTATGTAAAATATTTTTTTTTCCATTACAAATACAATTAATAATCAAGCATTTAACTTAATAATTACATTATATTTATTTTTTTCAATTTTTTCCAAAGTGCCACCCTACTTATCCCTATTTTGCGGGCTACTTCTGTTTGGTTCCAGTTGTTCTGCTCAAGTATTTTTATTAATGTATTTTTATCAATGGGCAACCTCCCAGTTTTTGATTTATAAGGTACATCATCTGATATTTCCTTAGTTGGTGATGTATTTTTCGCACTGTTTTCTTTTTTACAAATGCCTTCATTATATGCAATATATCTTAATTCCTGTGGAAAATCAAAAATATCAATAACCGCCCCTTTAACAACAACAAAAGCATGTTCAATCACATTTTCAAGCTCCCTCACATTACCAGGCCAGCAATAGTCCATAAGCAAGCGATAGGCATCATGAGAAATGGTTTTCACATTTTTATGTGTACTTTTGTTAAATTTTTCAATAAAAAAATTACATAGTAAAGGGATATCATTTTTCCGCTCCCTAAGCGGAGGTGTTGTAATTGGAAAAACATTCAAGCGGTAAAATAAATCTTCCCTGAATTTATCTTCTTTGATAAGCTCCCGTAAATTTTTATTGCTAGCTGTAATAATCCGCATATCCACTTTTATTTGTTTGTTGTCCCCTACCCTTTCAATTGTTTTTTCCTGAATTACCCTTAACAGTTTAACCTGCAAGGACAGACTTATTTCACTTATCTCATCAAGAAATATGGTACCATGATGAGCCAGTTCAAATTTACCTTTTTTATCTTTATACGCACCTGTAAATGAGCCCTTAACATGTCCGAAGAGTTCACTCTCAAGAAGTGTTTCACTCAAAGACGCACAATTTACTTTTACAAGGGTTTTGTTGGCACGTTCTGATGAATAATGTATGGCATCAGCCACCAGCTCTTTACCTGTACCACTTTCGCCTGTTATCAACACCGTGACATTGGAATCGGCTGCAAAACCAATCAATCGTTTCATTTCTATTATCTTCTCGTGTTGCCCTATAATGCGGGTGGTATGAGGCGATAGTGGCATCATGCTAGGGTCAATTTTTGCAAGACAATCAATTTCTGAAGAGACATCACTTAAAATGCAAATATGGGTGTTGCGATTCTGAAAATGTTTACGGACTATATGTATGAAGTACAGTTTATCAATACCCTCATTGGTTTTATATAACACAGTTGTGGAGAAAAGTTCTTTGTCCGATTGGAAATGTTTGGTCATACAATTTTCAAAGGAAAAGACTGATCCTGTTGGTTTATAAAATTGTATATCTTTCAGATTTTTAAGAGGATACGTACCTACATCGAAATTTGAACGTGCCTGAATGTTCATCTCAATGATATTCAAATCTTCATCAAGCATAATAAACGATACAGGCAATAAATCAATAAGTGCAGTAATTGTAGGTATTTTCATCATATTAACTTTTAAAAAAGTTTACAAAGTTAATAAATAAGTTAATACTTTCAAGAACTTATTACATTAATAATTTTGTATCTTATTGATTATGTGAATTTAATAATGTTTGGCTTAATATTTTATATATAATTATATTTAACAATAATTTAAATAAAATCATGTCAATAAACATTATTCTTGCTCTTTCAACAGGACTTTTAGGTGGAATAGCTCTTACTTTAATCTATATAATTATCTCGGCCCAATCGCTAATGTTTACGGAAGATGTGGCTAAAGTTGACTTTGAAACTACTGTAAACACACTTCAAGATGAAGTTATAGCTAAAGGATGGAAAATCCCTGTTATACACGATTTAAAAGAAACTATGCGTAAGAACGGCAAACCCGATGTACTTAATGCAAAAGTTTTTGAAATTTGCCACCCAGACCTTTCGCATAGAATTCTTTCTAATGACAAAGATAAAGTCGCAATTTCGATGATGCCTTGTCGTATAGCTGTTTATGAAAAATCAGACGGGAGCGTTATTATTTCACGTATGAATGCTTCTTTAATTGGACGGCTTATGTCCGGTATCATCCCAAAAGTGATGAAAAGTGCTGCCTCCGAAAGTGAAGCAATTATTAAAAAACTTATTAAATAAAGCTGTTTTTTCAGTCGGTATTAACTTTTTGTTAGCATAGTTAATATGATTAATTAATATCATTAACTTTAATGAAACATAATTTAGTATGTATAATGTTGAATATCTTTACTTTATGATATTTGGCATGATTATAACAATAAACTGTCATAATTTTAAAATCTTAAAAACATGAATGCAATAAAAAAAGAAGTTATTAATGTAAATGACCAAGTTTTGAAAAACTAATTCAACAAGGTGTTGTACTGGTTGATTTTTGGGCCGCATGGTGTGCGCCCTGCCGCATGCAGACACCCATATTACACGAAGTAGCAGATGTTGTTGGTGATAAAGCCACAATTGCAAAACTTGATGTAGATGAAAACCGCATAATGGCATCAAAATATGGTATTATGAGTATCCCCACTCTTATGATTTTTAAAGATGGGAAAGCTGTTAACCAGTTTGTAGGTGTTCAAAGCAAAGACACTCTTATTCAATATATCAACAAGGCATTATCATAATGTAGTGTAATTTTTTTCTTCATATTATATTGAATTATTAAATACCTTTGTAATGATTCAATAATAATTAATTTTTAAATTTATGTTAACAAAAACACAATTTCTTCATATAAAAAAACAGTTGCAAAAACCCCTCTTTTTTCTAACAGCAGTTTTATCTATTCTATTATTTACTCATTGTACTACGAACAGCGACAAGAAAAATGCTGACAAGAAAGATAATATTTCTATTGAAAAAGAAGGTCAGCTTCCTGCACCAAACAAAGAAGCAGAAACAGAGCCAGCAAAAAAACCAGTTGACAAAGCCATTGAGCTTACCGACAAGGATTTTAATTCGACTATAAATCAGGGAGTTGTATTGGTTGATTTTTGGGCGGCATGGTGTGCTCCTTGCCGCACACTCGGTCCCACTATTGACGAATTGGCCAAAGAAATGTCGGACAAAGTTACGATAGCCAAACTCAATGTTGACCAGTACAATGCCATTTCGCTCCAATATGATGTGCGCAATATCCCAACGATAATCATATTTAAAAATGGAAAACTTGAGCGTAGATTTTTAGGCATACAAACTAAAGAATTTCTCAAACAACAAATAGAAGAACTTATATGATATTACTTAAAAAACTATTTACAAAGCGTTTTATTATAAACATCATTGGGGTCATTTTAGGTATAGGAGGGGGTTATCTGTATTATCATTTTTATGGCTGTACAAATGGGTGTCCAATTAATTCTAATCCATTTCTGAGCATGATATGGGGTGGGCTTTTAGGATATCTGATAACATCTCTTTTCAAAGACAAATAAGCTGTTTTCTTAATTTATTTTCAAGAACAGAAAGATTTAATGTTTTTTGATATAGTTTTGTTCTATGAAAAGAAATTATCCCTGGCTACATGAGCGTCGTTTTAATGCCTTCCCTAACTATTGTGTAAGAGTATTTGGAGAAAGATTACAAAAAGTATCTGTTGATGCAGGTTTTACTTGTCCTAACCGTGATGGAACAATCAGTACACAAGGTTGTTTCTATTGTAATAACGCCTCTTTTAGCCCCTCCTATTGTAACTCATCTAAGAACATTACAGAACAAATAAAAGAGGGTATTGATTTTTTAAATATCCGTTACAAAAAAGCAGAAAAGTATCTTGTATATTTCCAGTCATATACAAATACGTATAGAAAAATCAACGAGCTTAAATCTTTATATTCTGAAGCATTATCCTACAATGGTGTTAAGGGTTTAATTATTGGTACCCGCCCTGATTGTATAACTGAAGAATTGCTTGATTATTTGGCCGAACTGTCTGAAAACTATTACATTGTTATGGAATTTGGTATGGAAACCACAAACAATAATACGCTTAAATTCATCAACAGAGGACATACATTTGAACAAAGCGTTGAGGCCTTACAATTATGTGCTTCAAAAAAAGTCCTTGCAGGGGTTCACCTTATTTTTGGATTGCCTTACGAAAACGAGGAAGAGCTTTTATCAAGAGCCCATATCATATCAAAACTGCCGGTACATGCAATTAAAATCCATCAATTGCAGATAGTTAAAGAAACTGTACTTGAAACCCTATACAAAAAAGAACCATCTGCATTCTTATCTTTTACTCTCGACAGTTATATTGACCTTATAATTGGTTTTACTGAAAGATTAAATCCAGATATCATCATAGACCGCTTTGCAGGAGAAGTACCACCACGCTTTCTGGCAGGGCCTTCAATAATGAAAAATAACACCTATGGCTATCTCAGAAATGACCAGATATTGCAAATGATTGAAAAGAGGATGGAGGCATTGGATACATGGCAGGGGAAGGGTTTTAAAGCTTAGGGTTAAGGCGGAGGCGGAGGCGGAGGCGAAGGCGGAGATTGAGATAAAACTCAAAAGGGTTTTTAATGTCTATAAGAAAACGAATAAAAAAATCTATGGTACAAAAGAAAACGTCAAAGACAAGGATTTCGAAACTCTGAATATCAGGAGTTTACACATGATAAATGATTAGATTTCAAAACAAGAGAAAAGCAGTTTTTGGCGTTTTCTTACAGCCATTATTTATTTAATCACACATATATTCAATCAATTTGCGATAATCATCTGTGGTTATTTTGTAAAAAGAGCCATTAACTTTATTGGCAATAAATTGTTTTAAAATCAATTCTTTATCATAAGATCTCAATATT
>CAZVOS010000258.1:0-5125 GCA_964628845.1 uncultured Bacteroidales bacterium
TGAGGTGTGCATCGCTGTTTTCAGTTTTGCCAAGGTAAAACACGGGAACATCATTCTCTTTACCATCGTTATAACCGTTTAAAAATGATTCGGTTAACAATGTAGAGTTGCTTTTCTTACGGCGGGGTGACCCGTTAAATAGTGCTAATTTCATGGGCTATGGTTTCAGTTTCAACGTTATCACTTAAGTACACAAATTTGCATTGCGAATGAAAATTCAATGCAAAGCGGTCATAAATATTATTAATAATTTTAATGTCCTCTTCATCCGTATCGGGCTCGGATTTAAGTACAAGTCCAAATTGCGGATATTTATCGTAGCGCTTGTGGTGGTGCGACTCGCCATTGATTAATGTAATGTATGGCAACAGCAATACAATAAGTCGGTCAGTAATTTTCTTAATGTCGGCACTTACAAAACCTCCAATCAAGGGAGATGCAAAAATAAGGAAATAGGACTCTATAACAGATTTAAAAATGGGTGTAGCTTCGTCTTTTAATGCACAGATGCCGGGTGTTTTCCACCAGCAACTCCAGCATCCTGTACAATAGTTAAGTTCTATTTTTTTTAAATCGAAGACTGTTACAACAGAGTTTGCGTTTAAATCTCTAAGGAGTTGCTTAATATACTGTTCAAAATCAGTATCATTGTAGGGGTTCGAATAAATAACTGTGATTTTATTTTTCATAGCTTATGTTTACTTAATGAAGAATTGCCTTTCATAATCTTTCCACACGAAATCATATCAACTACCTGAAGTCCTGCTTGTAAACAAGGCCATATACCATGGCTGAACTTAGGTAAGAACAAACCTTTAAGAGGTGTACGGGTAGAAAGTTTGTTCTTGCCGAAGTTGGAAGGTACAGGCAGCATGTCGTACTGCGAACCTGTGGGGCTGCCAATATAGCGCATATAAGTAGCAGGGGTAGATACATCCATATACACAATATGTTGGCTTAAACCGGGTACCATATAGGTTTCGACCAGATCAATATGAAAAGAAGCAAAATTTTCTTTTTCTTTCATGTACTTGTCGTAGTCCTCCTCACGCAAATTAATCCAATAATCAGATGCAACAGGTACCACATGAATTATTAAAGTAGGTTTCCCGCCAGTCATTAAGGAAGGACAAATCACTGCAAGATGAAAATCTTTGTAAGAAAACACGAATTCATTCCTTTCCCATTTTTTGAAAGCTTTTGCATGTGCTTTTGCACTGCTTGTCAACACATTGTAACCACAGTTAAAGCCAAGTTTATCAAGGTTAATGGCATCATCAAGCCCCAGTTGTATAGCAAAACCCGATGGCGACATCTTTACAGCTTTCATTTTTCTGTAATAAAAATATCCTGCTTTACGCATCACATCTTCTCCAGCTAATTCTTTAAGAAGCACCTTTGTGTCGGCAGTACACACCACATAGTCGGAAAATATCTGTTCACCATTTTCTAATAATACGCCTTTTGTTTTGCCCTTTTCGATAAGTATTTTGGTAACGGAAGCGCTTGTTCTCAGTAGGCCACCGTTTTCTTCAAATTTTTTCTTCAGGGCAATGGGAAAATAGATGAAGCCCTTGGCAGGACGGTAACTTCCTTTTAAGGTGGTTACCATCGCACAGGCCGTTAACAGAGCAGCGCATCTATCCCCAGACAGACCGCTGAATGATGAAAAGATGTCCAATACCTGCAGCAGTTCTGTGTTTTTAAACTTAAACCCTGCCAAAAATTCATTATACGTTTTACCCGAATTGGCTATGATTTTGGGGCATTTGATTAATATCCGGGGAATTTGATACCATTTGGGTTCTGTTTTCAGGTAATTAAGCTCGTTGTACATGGCGAAGCAATAACTAAAGAACTGCTTAATCTGCTTTGTGTTGTCGGGATACTTTTTAATGAGGAAATTTTCAAAATCGTTTAAGGTCGAGGGTATCGGAATAACTTTTACCTTTTTAAGAGGCGCATCAGCAAGAAATAGACGTGCATAGTAATGGTCGAACTTCAATAAGGGGATATCAACATCAAAAAAATCTAACACATTACTTATATCAGGAATTATCTGTGTGGTGTCAAAAATATAACCCTTGCGTGCAAATGAGGTAACACAACCACCCACTGTTGAATTTTTCTCCAGAATAAGTACGTCATTATTGTTGATACCATACACTTTTTGCCATGCTAAACCTGTGCTTAATCCAGTTATTCCTGCACCAATAATAATGAGCTTAAAATGTGCCATCACAAAAAATTAATAATGCAAAAGTATTACAAGCAGTTTAAATAATATAATATTTGAAAAGATTTAATAATAAGTTAATATGTTAATGGTTAATAACTCTTAAAACATCTTTTACATAATAAAAAGGTAAATTATCTATAAATAAACATAAGCTTGTTTTTATAAATAGATATTTCAGAGAATCATCTAAAAATTCATTATAACACACGCCAAAAAGCATATTTGCCATCAAAAACCTGAACAATGGCATTAGTCTTCTGCCATATAATATCCATCTTTTATTTTTAAGTCGTGGCATTAACTCAATTGAAGCTATGACTTAAGAACTTTATTTTAATTTTGCATAGGGGTTATCAAAAAAAAACTTGTCTTTATGATTGCAGGCAGATGACCTTTAAATTTTAAGAGCGTCACCTAAAACAGAAAATGGAAACAGTTCAGATTATTAACAAGAAAACACTCGAAACAATGTTTCACAGGTACTATGAACCTTTATGCCGCTATGCTTTCAGCATACTAAAGCAACAGGAGACAGCCGAAGAGGTTGTTCAGGAGTTATTTGTGCATTTATGGGAAAAACGCTGCGACACATCTATCACGAGCGATGTTAGGGCTTATTTATACCGTTCTGTGTATCATGCAAGTCTCAACTCAATCAAAAGTAAAGCCCGCCGTCCCGCAATGATTGATATTGACACATCACCCGAATCAAAGTCGTTCGATATGCCAGGGAACATACTTGCAGGAAATGAGCTTGAAAAACAAATAGAGAATGCCATAAACAAACTCCCTGAAAAATGTGCCCTTGTTTTCAAGCTTAGCCGATTTGAACAATTGAGTTATAAGGAAATTGCCGACAAAATGCAGATTTCTTTAAAAACTGTCGAAAACCATATGGGTAAAGCATTACAACACATGCGTATCGCACTTAAGGACTATTTGCCCATTTTTATAATCTCTTTAATACTTTGGAAGGCATGACAACAATGAATGAAAATATTGACGCCCTTATAGTCCGCTATCTGAGCGGCCAAGCTTCCCCCGAAGAAGCTACCAGAATGACGGCATGGTTCGAGTCCTCGCCTCAAAACAAGCGATACTTCGAGGATTTTGAAAAAACCTTTGCTTTAACTTATAATGAACCTGTCTTTAAACCAAGCGACACTCACCAGGCCTGGATTAAAACTACGGAAAGGTTGACCGAGACGCAGGATATAAAAAAATACCATATTTCTCCGAGTTTCTATTATGTAGCAGCTTCGGTTGCAATAATCATGTTTGCATTGGGAATGTTTATTAACTATTACATCAATAATAAACTTAATCCCATAGCATCAGACGAAAAAGAAAAATTAGCTGAAATTACTACAGGTACCGAAATCCTTTCTGCTTCATCAACTGTTAAAGAATTTTTGCTGAATGATAACTCTAAAATTGAGCTGAAACATGGCAGTATATTGACTATTTACGAGGGATATAACTCAACTGAACGCAGGTTATCGCTTAAAGGAAGCGGCATTTTTGAGGTTGTACACAATGAGGCGGCCCCCTTTATTGTAGAAGTGGGCAAACTAGAGGTGGTTGATTTGGGTACCATCTTTTCAATAACTTCATTCAACGACACAGTTAAGGTTGTTGTTTCCGAAGGTGCCGTAGAACTTCGCATCAACGATGTCACCATGAACGTTCAGCAAGGCGACAGTGCTTTTTACCTTGTAAGTCGCGACATCATTAAACGTTTTGCGAAGCCCGATGACAGAAAAGATAAAGTTTTTGTTTTCACAGGCACTACCTTAAAAGATGCTGCCGAAATTCTTGGAACGTTTTTCAACCGTAAGATTGTAGTAATGGATGATGCTATTGCCAATTGCAAGCTAAGCGTTACATTTAAAAACGAAGATTTGGCCACAATACTTGATGTCATCAAGGAACTGCTCAATGTAAAAATTATTCAAAACGACGAAATAATTGGAATCTATGGAGAAAACTGTTTATAAAACATTCGGTATTATTGCACTTTGCCTGGTAATTACCCTTAATGCGATGCCGCAAATTACGTTGCCACCTCTTGAACGGCCTGTTTCCCTTGAACTTAACAATGCGGGCATAGTCGAAATGCTTAAGGTGATGGAAGTTTCGGGACATTATACGTTTGCCTACGAAACCGATTTGATAAATACCAACGTTCAGCTATCGCGACGATACATTAATAAAACTACACACGAAGTCCTCGATGATGTGTTTCAGGGCTCTGTGGTTTATAAGGAAAAAGGTAATTATATCATTCTGCGGCAACCACCAAAACTAAAAAGCACGGAGGTTTGTCTCGAAGGCTATATTTCCGACTGTTTAACCGGAATAAAAATTCCCTTTGCAAGTATTTACGACACAGTAAGTTTAACAGCAGGTATTTCGGACAACTATGGACGATACAAGCTCTGCTTAACTTCAGGAAGCAGCATTCAACTTACGGTTCGAAAGAACGGTTATGCCGATACCTCATTTATCTGGACAGGTTGTGGACATAACATCCTTAACATACCATTAACACCTGAGCTTCAAGATATGACCAGCTCAACCGATATTTCAGAACGAGACTCACTATTAAAAAGAATTTTCTTTTACAAGCCGGGTAATATCCAATCGGTACACTTGAATAATCTGAAAAACAACTTAAATGAGCGTACCCAAATTTCTATTGTTCCATTTATTGGAACACATGGGGCGTTAAGTAGTAATACTGTTTTCGATTATTCGATAAACATTCTCGGAGGTGTTACCGGAGGCATTAGAAAGGCAGAAGTTGCAGGTTTATTTAATTTGGTGTGGGATTCTGTTCAGCATGTACAGGCAGCGGGGCTTTTTAATGCCGTTGGCGGAGAACAG
>CAZVOS010000259.1:0-5120 GCA_964628845.1 uncultured Bacteroidales bacterium
GACGAGCAGAAAGAACTATCTAAAAATTAATGATTTTGCAGAAAAAGCTGAAAAGGACGGGTATTCTTTTATCGGATTAACGGCTGCTCCTTTTAGTTATATTGACCAGTTCAGGCATGAGGTACAGGCTATGCACCAGTATTACCTTGTTGATGAAATTGCCCTTAAAACAGCCATACGTTCCAATCCTGGAATTATTCTTATAAAAGATGGTGTTGTTATTGCCAAATGGGCTCACAGAGATTTGCCCAAATACGAAGTAGTGAAAGAAGAATTTATGAAATAGATATTTGATTTTGTTCTCTTATTGAACCCTGATTAAGCACTAGAAATGAGATGACCTAATGCTTAGTGGGCTAGCTTAATAGATGGCACCCAGGCTAAGAGAATGTCTCAAATTTTTGCAAGTTAAGTTTAATCCACTTTTTATACCCTAGAAAATATTTGTCTTAGAAGTTTTGCTTTATGACGTTTCCATGTCCTGTCGGACAAAAAATGATAATAAATATTAAATTATTATTAGTGTTTCCGTTGTATGATCTTTTTTCCCTTGACGTTTCCATGTCCTGTCGGACGATGGAAAGTCTTTAAAAAACTTTCCAATGTGGTGAAACCACATGGAAACGTTATAAAACGAAAATTTTAAATAATAAAAATTAAACATCGGAGATTCTGAAAGCCACTTTAGGCAAATTGCGCATTATCTAATGCGTAATTTGGATTGAAACAACTTAAAAAGAAATTTATTGCTCAAACTCCAGCTTAATCATTGCAAAAACCGCATAATTGATGATATCAAAATAATTGGCATCAACACCTTCGGAAATAAATGTTTTACCCTGATTATCTTCTATTTGTTTTATTCTTAGCAGCTTCATAAGGATAATATCTGTAAATGAACTGATACGCATTTGACGCCAGGCCTCGCCATAATCGTGATTTTTGTTTTTAAGCAAGTCCTTAGCCAGTCGGGCATATTTCTTATATAAGGCAGCGGCTTCTTCAAAAGCAAGGTTTATATCTTCACTCTCGCCTAATTCGAGCTGTACCAGAGCCATAATAGAATAATTGATAATGCCAATGAATTCTGGCCTAACCCCTTCATTCACTTTATGCGCCCCCTTTGTGTCAATACTTCTTATGCGGTTGGCTTTTATATATATCTGGTCGGTAAGCGATGAGGTGCGTAAAATACGCCATGCACTCCCGTAATCTTTCATCTTTTTTTCAAAAATATAGCTGCATATTTTTAAAACAGCATCAAATTGTTTTAGTGTGAGTTCCATGAATACATTTTTTATTAGATTTGCAAAGTTATAAAAAATATTTTATGCTTAATTGCAGGGGAAAAATAATTGAACTCAACACGCCCAAAATCATGGGAATTCTAAACCTGACTCATGATTCATTCTATGATGGAGGTCGCTATAATAAAGTGGAAGCCGCTCTGAAGCAAACAGAAAAAATGCTTAACGAAGGGGCTGATTTTATTGATATAGGTGCATCATCCACACGACCTGGTGCTAAAAACATTAAACATGAAGAAGAATGGATACTATTAAAAAAACACTTTGTAAAAATACGTAAATCCTTTCCTGAGGCCATCATTTCTGTTGATACCTACCATGCTCAGGTGGCCCAGAATGCCATTGAAGAAGGTGCCGATATGATAAATGATATATCTGCCGGCAGTTACGATACCAATATGTTTAATGTGATTGCCCATTACAATGTGCCCTACATCATGATGCATATCAAAGGTACTCCTGAGAATATGCAACTTAACCCAAGTTACGAAAATATTATTAAAGAAATCCTTTTTTACTTCTCTCAACGCATACAGAAACTCAAATTATTGGGCGTCTGCGATATCATTATTGACCCTGGTATTGGCTTTGGTAAAACCATAAAACAGAATTTTGAGATACTGAATAAACTCGAATATTTTACCGCATTAGATTACCCTCTTCTAATTGGTTTATCCCGTAAATCTTTAATTTACAAAACTTTGCAAACGAGCCCGGATAATGCACTCAATGGCACTACTGTGCTTAATACTTTTGCCTTAAATAAAGGCGCAAATATACTCCGCGTTCATGATGTTAAAGAAGCCGTAGAAACCGTTAAGCTAATGAAAATGACGAAAGATAATTAATCAACAAAGAATTTAGAAATATAAATTCCTTTTTCAGAGACTGCTCTTATTATATACATCCCAGTATTCAAGTGGCTGATATTCAATGTCTCGTAATTACCTATATGTAATTTACTGTAAATCAATCGGGCACTCACATCTCTTATCTCAACTGTATATTCTATAGACATATCATTTGGTAAACCTATGTGAATATACTCTCTGGCAGGATTTGGATATATACTCAATGTATGTAAATTATTTTCTTCAATACCCACACACTGCTGAAATGTAATATTTACAGTATCAGTTGCAACACAATTATTGACATCGGTTACCACAACAAAATAGTTATTTGAGCCAATGCCAGCCGTATTAATATCAACGGTAAGCGTCTGACTGGTAGAACTGTCATTCCATAAATAGCTTGCAAATCCCTGACCTGCATAAAGGACAGCAGTTTCGTAATGACATAAGACCAGATCTGCTCCTAAATTGATTGCTGGGCCGGAAGTAACAGTAACATTGATCGTATCAAGCCCAACACAGCCAAAGGTGTCGGTAACAACAACAATATACTGACCAGTAGTTGAGGCATTCAGATATTGGGTATTGGAACTTCCGCCCGACCATGAATAACTGGCATAACCACTGCCTGCATCAAGGGCTATATAACCACAAACAGTAGTGTCGTTGCCCAAATTGATAACAGGATTATTTACCTGAGATACTGTTACAGGTATAGATAGAGCAGAGCACCCATAACTGTTTGTAACACTCACACTATACGTACCTGGTGTTGTTACAATTATTGACTGTGTTGTTTCGTTGCCTGGTGTCCAAAGATAAGCAGTACCTGAACTTGAAGTGAGCGTGGTATTGGCACCCTGACATAAGCCCACATTACCTGATGGTTGTATAAAAGGCATATAGCCGGCACAAACAAAATAAGGTCTTAAGACATAAGCCACAGGGAAACCAGCCGACTCTGTTGTTTGCCAGGCATTAGCATTAACCTTTATCCATGTTTTATTAGGCGTAAAATGATTATTATTATAAGCCAGACCGAGATTATCTGTTGCAGTAAAATCCTTAACGCCTATATAATAGGTACCTGGGGTTAAGCTTTGGGTTCCTGTGCTGAAAGTCAGGTTTACCCATTGTTCAGCAGCAGTAGTAAAAATATACGGATTGGATTGAGCCAGTAAGTTTAGTGGGGCACCTGTACCATCGGTGCTGTATAAGAATATTTGAGTAGTATCGCCAATGGCAGGGCCAGTTACATAAAACGATACCCTGCTGAGCTTGTCAGCCACGCTTAACTGAAAATTCTGTCCCATGATAACGGTACCTCCGGAAGCAATTCCTAAAGCGCCATCAAGTGTAGCTGTAAACATGGCCTCATCGCGGGCATAAATACTATCTGTTATCCAAAAATATCTGTATAAGGTATCATTTGAAGAATCTGCATCTTGTAAAGGAATAGATACTATATATTCTGTAATATAATACCCCGTATCATTGGGAATGGCATAGGATGCGGCTGTTAAATCGACTGTACTGCCAGCAGCCACAGGACCTGATGTATTACTTAATACTGTATGTATCACATTATTGGTATTGCCATCATACACATTAAACCTTACCTGAGCTCCTGTGAACGAAGTACCTCCCACATTTTTAACTGTGGCTGTTAATGGCAAGGGCTGATTGTTATAATGTGGCTTTGGTACCACCGAATATTCATTCAGGTTTGTGGCACTAAAGAGTGCTGCATCATAAGGCGACTTGGAATATATTTCAACATCATCAACAAACCAATAATAATCATATTCTCCTGTCCATTTAAAACGTACATATACAGTTGGCTGATTGGCTGCCCAAGCAGATATATCCACATCAACAAACTGAGGATTAGGTGTTTGCTCGTGCTGAAGTAAACCTGTATGAGATGAATGTACTGTTATCCAGCTCGTTCCATTATTACTCACCTCTACATCGCCTGTGCTTTGCGCAAACTGACGAAATAAATTATTAAATTTAAGCCATACATAACTCTGACCAACACAATTTATGGCAGGCGTTCTTAAAATAGTATGCTCAGGACCTCCTGTTCCTCCATTGCCATCACTGTTCACAAAAGCATAACCATTGGCTGCTGTGGTATTCTGAGTACTGAAAGTAGCATATTGTTGTGGCCCTACTCCCCTCGACCAGCCCAAAGTACCAGTAACAATTGTCATGGTCCAGCCAGTAGGTGGAAACTGTGCATTGCTAAAATCTTCACTCAATAAAGTAATGTTATTAACTGATCTGTTTATCTGCACCCCTGCCGTACTTGAAAATGACGGATGGATACTCATTATTGGCTCATAAGGTATTTTATTCTGTGAAAATAAATCCGATTGTGCAAAAATTCCTAATATACTAAGTATTAAGAAAAATAACTGATGTTTTAAATTATACATTTTATTTTTTTTTGTTAATAATGATTTAAGTTAAGTTTATCTTTATTGTACGCAAAAATAATAAAAAAAAATAAATTAAGAAATTATTAATAAAGTTCTGATTTTTTATTTTATCTTGGCTGTATGTCTGTATTATAATACTTTTCCAAAAAGCTGTTAAAGGTCCTTCTGTCGGTTAAGCTCAATGGGCGTAGTTCTTCACTTAAATCGGCAAACTCAAAAACAAGTTTTCTTTTGGGCATAAAGAAAAAACCATGAAGGGCAAGGATTGCCAATGATTTGAAGAATACAGTTGTAAAATCGGGTGTTTTGCCTGTTTTGGCACGCGACCAACGGCTGCCCCACAAGCCGGTAGAACGCACAGCAATAATCTTATACCCATCAGGGATGTCGCCTATAAGACGGAATGCCCCTTGCTTGTTGAATAATTTTTCTTCTCTCTGATTGCTTAATTGACCTCCCGGATAAAGCAATACATGATGTCCTTCTTTTAACCTTTCTAATGCACTCTTGGCAAA
>CAZVOS010000260.1:0-5093 GCA_964628845.1 uncultured Bacteroidales bacterium
ATTAGAAAGGCAAAGAAAATAACAGGTAAAGCAGTAGCTATAGAAAAAGTAAAAGGAACAAGCAAACCTTCAGGACTTGAGAGCATTAAAGGTATCAACATCAGAAAGTATAAGGCGCCACTGTACGGGCAAAATGCTAATGCAAACACAATACCCAGAAACAGAACACTCCATATAGAACCCGATTTGCTTTTCTCCTCTGCCTTTTCAGATAATCCCGAAAACCCGGGAAATTTAACTTTAATGATATCGAGCATAAATATACCTATTACAATTAACAGTGGTCCGAGAATTCTTTCTCCGTAAGTTGAAAAAAATCCTTGTATAGCTCTTTCGTTAATACCTATCATAAAAATAGCAGCCAGACCTACATAAGAGATAGCCCTGCCAAGTGTATAAATAACGCTTTGCCATAAGATCATTTTTTTGTTGCTCAGATTGCGGCTTAAAAATCCAATGGCACTGATGTTTGTAGCCAGCGGGCAAGGACTGATTGCAGTCATCAAACCTATCAGAAAAGCTGACAAGATAGGGATGTTACTGTTATCTAAAAAATTTTGCAGTGTTTCCATAATTGTCATTTAAGTATTTCGTAAATTAACGAAGTATATTGATTTAAAATAGCCACAAGGCACAAAAACATAAAGTTTTATTTGAGATTTTGTGTTTTAAAGATTTTGTGACATGCATTCTATTTTAGGAAGCCGTCAATAATATCTTTTATTTCTCCTTTTAGGTAATCGGGATCTGATTTAACGTACTGAAATGCTTCGATTGTTAAATCGAGTTTTTTATCACCTGAAGCAATAAACAACGATGACCATTGGGCTCCGAATTTTTCAGCAATGTCCTTATTTTCTTTTTTATCAAAATTAATTGCAAAGAACTTCACATCTGAATTATCTTTATACGTTTCTAAAACGAAGCTTTTAGCAAGCTCTTCAATGGCATTACAGGTAGGACAGCGTCTGTCGCCATGAAAATAATACACTTCGGCCTTGGCTTGACCGTAGGCCTGTTTTTCGGCTGCTTGTTCTTTATTCTCTGTACTGCTGCCACACGATTGTATTAACATACCCGACAATAATATCAGGAATGAGAAAAAAATATTTTTCATAAACTTACATTTTGCAGATAATATCATTAAGCTCACTGTTTGAGGGTATTCTGCCACTAATTATGACTTTTTCGTCAACCACCAATGCGGGTGTACGCATCACACCGTATTCCATAATTTTCATGATGTCGTCAACCTTGGTTATCGTAATGTTTTTGCCACTGGCAGCAACGGCTTCAATAACCGCCTTTTCGAGTGTTTTACACTTAGGACATCCAGGCCCTAAAACTTTGATTTCCATAATATTATTTATTTATTACAATAATTCTTTAATAGCTGCTACAAAATCTTTTTCGAAAGTAGCTTCATCTTTAGTGCGTGTTAAGTTCTTAACAAGTTCACTCACATCTTTCGATTGTGCATTTTTTTTCTTTTTCTGCACAATAACAACTGTTTGTGATTTTGCATTATATTGGTTAACAAGTTCAGCATTGGCTGAGTCGGAAAGCATTACAGTTTTAAAAGCCACATGGGCAGATTTAAAGTTTTTTTCAACAACAGATTTTATTTGTCCCTCAAGATTAGCGCAGGCCTTGGCAGCACAGCATGCAAGGTTGGCCTTAAAAAACAATACTTCGACTTTTTGAGCATGGGACTGAATAATAAAAAGTGACAAAACGAATAAGAGCACAATTGATTTTTTCATAATAAGTGCTTTAATGATTAAATATTAAATAATTCTTTGTATAGTTTCTGAGCTTCAGCCCAGTTTTCTTTATTAATGCAATACTTTATAAAGGGCGGGTTTATTTCTCCCTGTATAAGGCCAGCAAATTTAAGCTCCTTAAGATGTTGTGATAAAGTAGAACGTCCTATTTTTAATTCTTCTGCCAAATCGCCACTGTAACAGCACGCATTCATCTGAGAAAGTTTTTGGATTATATAAAGTCTTAAGGGATGGCTTAAAGCTTTTGAAATTTGAGCAGTTCTCAAAAGATTTTCAGAATATATTTTTTTTGGTGCTGTCATTTTAAATTTAGTATTTCGCAAAATTACGAAATGTTTTTATAAGATGGGAAAATATTTTCTTAATGAAATGTTATTTTTTACCAATCGTTAGCAATTACATCCGCAACAACATTTTGAGGGCTTTTCAGCATAAACAATAATACTGTAGATACCTGTTTGAGACAATTTAAAGTTGTTTAATTCTGAATTATTTATGTATTTAAGTAAAATATCATCAGGAATATTTATCTGTTTCTTTTTTTGAATACTAATGTTTTTAAATCCAGAATTCTCAATAATCTTTAAATAAATATCCGTTTGGATGGCACCGGAAACACAGCCAGCATACATTTCAGCATCATTTCTAAGGGCATCAGGTAATATACCTTCAATAACCACATCGGAAACAGACAAATGTCCACCTGCTTTCAAAATCCTGAATATTTCACTAAAAGCTTTTACTTTGTCGGGCACCAAATTTAAAACACAATTGCTGATGACAACATCTGCAATATTTGAAGTAAGAGGCATTCTTTCTATGTCGCCCAAACGAAATTCCACATTTTTAAAGCCAAGCTTGGCGGCATTTTCTTTTGCTTTCTTAATCATCGCTTCGGTCATATCTATACCAATTACACGCCCACTTTCGCCAGTAAGCGCACGTGCAACAAAACAATCGTTTCCGGCACCCGAACCTAGGTCAACAACAGTATCTCCAGCTTTAATTTGTGCAAACTCTGTTGGCAACCCACAACCCAAACCCAAATCAGCATCGGGATTGTAACCATCCAAGTTTTTGTAATTCTCACTAAATATAGTATAGTCAACACCACAACATCCGGTGGCGCCACAACAACTGTTCTCATTTTCTTCTTTACTTTGGTTGACAATAGCTGCATACTTCTCCTCAACCATTTTCTTTAAAGTTTTATTATCCTTACTCATTTATAATTTATATTATAGAAATCTTTAAAATGTGTCATTATTTCATCTCTCACTTTCCTATATATAAACATCACTTCGTCATCGGTTCCAGTAGCTTTTGCAGGGTCTTCAAAACCAATATGCAGGCGTTTTTTTACACGCCCTGTAAAAACAGGGCAAATTTCTTTGGCTCCATCGCAAACGGTAATCACATAATCGAAGGATTTATTCAAAAATATATCAACAGATTTGGGTTTTTGATTGCTTATATCCAATCCAATTTCTTCCATGGCTTTTACCGCATAAGGATTTACATTTTTTTCGGCTTTAGTGCCAGCAGAAAAAACTTTCAAAGAAGCATCTAAAGAACGTAAAACACCTTCAGCCATCTGACTGCGACAAGTATTGCCTGTACAAATAATCAGAATTTTCATATTAACGGTTTACTTTTTTCTCGTTTTTTATTTGACAGATGCAGATGTTATAAGATTTCTTTTCAGAATTTTATTTTAAAATCAAGCCGTCTTTAAGCCATTAAAAAATCCCACTGAGTTGATTCACTTTGTTACTAAACATTTTTTTCAGGATATTTTTAATGTCGCAAATATACGACATAATTTTAATTCGTGACAAATAATGATTTTAAAATATTTTAACTCGTTCTTAAAAATTTTATAAAAATTAATCTTCAATAAATTTTATTTATTAAATTTGGAAAGTTTTTATATGTATAATTTTATCGTTAACCATAATTCCTAAACAACATGAAGATGTTAAGCTTAAAAACAATTTGTTTTTATGTATTATATCATGTCAACCCACAAAATTATCAGATTAGCATTAGTAGCTCAAGACCAATAGTTGATAGTGTGGATGTTTTAAACATGGTTCAAGGCACCAGTTTTTCACTTTTAGGAGGGGATATTTTACATTTATTAGGTTATTTATAAAAGATTAAGATATCGGAATGCCCATGCCGTTAAGTAAGCAATGATTTAATATCAAATTTTATGAAAAAATTTTTTGTTCTTTTGTCCATCACTATTCTGACACTGTCTCATCTTACATTTGCACAATTTAAATTCGACCCTGCAAATCTGGATAAATCGGAAAAAACCATCAAAAAACTCGTCAGCGAGAAAATAGGAGATTTAAAAAAACACAATGTTAAGAAAATTATTATTTTCAATTGTAAAGGTGAATTTATTTTAAGCCGTACTACTTCTCCGGGAGCATGGGAATCGAAAGACATGATTTACTACAACAGACATCAGATTGAAGAAAAAATTAAAACTACCGAATCGCCTGTACTTAATCAAGAGTACTGTGTTTATCTGACCAGTAAGTTTCTTGATGCTGTTATTGCAATGTTTAAGGAAGCAGGTATAGATGTAGTTCCTACAGAAACATGGCAAAAACATGCAGTGTATCAGGAAATGGAAAAATTAATGATGGATTTTGATAAGGATGAGGGCAAATCTTATGGCATGTTTTCACAGAATGTAGCCACAAGAACTTTAACAGTACCTGCTTATGACTATAGGGTGTTGCCAGAAAATTTCATAAAAATGATGAAATATATGAAATTAGAAAACAACGAAAAGGGCAGGATGCTCGAAGATTTTGATGCTCAGGCATTCTGCAATGTTACTTTTAGATCAAATGGTGCTGAAAGCAAGCCCAATATAACAGGTATTGAATTGTTGTTCCAGACAGGTCTCAAAAAATACAACACAGGAACCAAAGATAAAGATGGCAATAAAGTTTTTTCTTACAGCATGAGTGCCTTTCCTGTCCTTGCATTGAAAGACATAGTTCAATATAATAACAGCACATTAAATAGTAGAAATTTTATAGATACTAAAGTTTATGAAAAAGCTATTACTGAAATGTATAATTATATTCTTTCGTTATATGCTGAAACAATAAAAAAATGCATGACTGCTGATAAATAGCTTTGGCTTAAGATACTATGATTCCGTAATTAAAGAAAATCTTTTATAAATAATACTATCTCAGGTTTATTGTGGTTGTCAGAAACACATTTTGGGTGATTTTATGGCTTTTTCTGTTTTCAACTTAGCTATAGCTTTGTCCACTTTTT
>CAZVOS010000261.1:0-5091 GCA_964628845.1 uncultured Bacteroidales bacterium
CTTTAATCCAAAAAGATAATGAAAAATAATGTAATCTTTTTGTTGTGATATAAAGCATAAGAGCATACAAAAAGAATAAAGTTTCATGTGGACTGATAGTGCCGGCATATAAATGCAGATTGGTGCCAAAAGTTAACAGAAGTAGAAGTAGTGATGTTACTTTTTCATCAAACAGTCGGAGAAGTGATTTGCGAAACAATATCAATCCTGAAATTGCGTACAAAAAGCATCCAAGACGTATGATAAGCTGGTAAATAAACGAAAACCCATCAGCAGGACAAGAAAATATCAACGCAATAGCATGTGCCAAAAAGAAAAAAGGCGCATAAAACAAGGATTGCCCCACAGGATAGCGTACGATATGCCCTCCCTCCACAGGGTTTATCTGATATAATATGGGCGTGTTCTGATACTTCTCAATAATGGGTATGAGCCATTCATCAATCCTTTGCATATGAGCATCGTGGTAAATAAAGAATTTCGGCAAATACAGGTAATAACCAAAATTATCCCATGTAATCATATTTTCATGCGGCAATAAAACAAATTTATATAGTGTTAGTAATAATACTAATAGAAGTAATATTTTAAGTGATAATGAATTGAGAAATTTGTTTTGCAAAATCATATTTTTTCTCATTTATGAATATCAAAATTAAACAATATTATTCATTCACAATTTTTTCGATATGTATAACAGATTTATTTATATCGCTTAAAATCATAATATATATACCCTTGGGTTGCTGTGAAATATCAATACTACAATCAGAAAGAGTACTACATACATGAACAAAAATTTTTTGCCCATAGATGTTAAACATCTCAATGCTCAGATAAGATATGTCTATTCTATTATTAATATCAATTTTGTAAATTCCACAGCCAGGATTGGGACTGACTTTAATATTTTGGGTATAAGGGCTTGGGTTAAATAAATTGGGTTTTAAATAAGACCCGTTTTTATTCGCATTATTTTTTGAGCATGGTTTTATCTCAGCAGTAAAATCGGAGCCATACTCAGCAGTAAATCCGGGATTAAGAAGTATAAAATTCTCTGCTTCGGCTTTTACATGCCCTGTTATTTTTTTTTCACAGCTAAAATCATATCCGGGTGGATTACAACTCCATGTGATATCTTTTACGCCATCGTTGTTGATATCATCACCAATAGCAAAATAAAGCTCATAAGCAGCATAATAATCAGGGTTATCATCTTGACAAATATACTGTCTCTTGCAGGATAATGGTATATAGTATTTAATATAATCTATATCTAAATAAGCAGGAAGGGCATTATCATCAATAGGGGGTTTTGAGGGGTCATTATTCACCGAGAGGTTTATAATCATATTTAGAGGTGGTGGAATAAATCCCTCTGTTTTATCAGCACTCACCACCCATTGTGTTTTTTCATCTATTTTCCAGATAATCTGCCCTTCTGTCCATTCAACAGAATAAACATGAAAATCATTGGCCAAATCTTCAGGATAATTTAACATGCCATATCCCCCTTGAAAGCCAGGATTAACAGGATTAGAACAATAGCCGCTATGCATACTGAACCAGGGATTGTCCGATGACTGACTGTTCACATTGATGGTTTCCATAATATCAATCTCATAATCGCCTCTCCAAAGCCATACAGCAGGCCACAACCCCCTGCCATGAGGAATTTTACACCTCACATCGTATTTGCCATAGCCAAAAGTATCTTTCGAAAAAAGCAAGGCACTCCTGTAAGGTAAGCTGCCTCTCATGCATGTATGTGGCTTGTTCGGATACTTCTCCGCCTTAATCCTTAAACAATGCGCACCCCCCACTGTTTTGTAATAAATATTCTTATTCATTGCTGTTGAATCACCGTTAAAACCGGTAAAAGAATTGCCAACTAAAAAAGGAGTAACCAAAGTACCGTAAGGACAGCTTATTGGATACGACCAATAGTCGAAGCCAAAAAACCATTCATGGCTTAAAGGAATAGTATTATCATCAAATAAAAATTCTTTGGCTGGAGTATCTTCAAAAACCTGCGAAAAACTTCTTATAGAAAATAACAACAGATAATAAAATATCAAAACTTTTCTCATTTCGACATTTGCTTTTTCAATTCTTCGTTTTCATTTTTTAATTCAATAACATAAAGATACAACTCTTCAATTTTTTTAAGCAGTAAGGCATCCATATCTGCTAAATCGTAACCGTTCTTTTTAATGTATTCAGCACTGGGCATACCGGGCAGACATGCGTTTTTACTGATATATAATTCAACTTCTTCCAATGTTTTCAATTTATAATCCTCTTTAAAAACATAATCAGCCCAATTATCATAAGTGGCTACTTTTACTTTTTCTGCAATAATACCTCCCTTTACACCCAAAAGATACCCTTGTCCTGTTGCATTTGCTAAAGACGTTGTACCAATCAACACACTCCCTAAAGTATTTCCCCCATTGGCAGGTCCAATAAATAATGTAGGAACTGTACTGTTAAAACCAATCATCAACGAATTTGAAATGTTGTTTGTTAGAAAAGAACTTGAATAACCCGTGCCAATAACAAAGGACATACTATTTGTAGCCCTGATGTAGCGTCCTATTGCAAAAGAGTTATTATTTGTGGCTTCGGCTTTATGACCTGTTGCAAAAGAAGCAAAGCCCCCTGCCTTACAATTATCACCAAAAACATGAGAAGCATTGGCTTGATTTAAAATGGCATTGGAATAACCAGAAGCAAACGAACCCCATGTGTTACAAAACAAACAACCAATGCTGTTATTATTCCCTATAGCACTCGAATAGGAATTTGTGCCATTATATGGATTTAGCCCAAAATTTATTTGAGCCATCGCTTTTATCGAAATAAGAAAAATTGTAAGGATTATGACTTTCTTCATTTTATTAATTTTTATTCTGCTAACCTATAACCTATACCTGATTCTGTGATAATAATTCTGGGTTTAGCCGGATTGTCTTCAATTTTTTTTCTTAATTGTGCAATAAATACCCTAAGATATTGTGGTTGATTTACATAACTATAACCCCAAACCTCTTTGAGAATATATTGATGTGTAAGTACCCTGCCTTGATTTTTTGCCATAAGACTTAATAAAGAAAATTCGGTTAATGTTAATTTAATTATTTGATTATCTTTCTTTACAATGTGATTTGGCAAATCAATACTTATTGAGTCGAACATAATTATAGCTTTATCACTATTATTTTCCTGAGCCCTCAGGGCAGCTCTAATACGTGCATGTAGCTCACCACTTCTGAATGGTTTTGTTAAATAATCGTTAGCTCCATTATCTAAAGCTTTAACAATATCTTCTTCTGAATTTCTGACTGATAATATAATTATTGGTTTAGTAAACCATTCGCGTAATTTAATTAACACATCAATGCCTTCAATATCAGGTAAACTAAGGTCAAGAATTACTAGTGAGGGATGGTGTGTGGCTGTTTCAAGCATTCCATCTTTTGCATTACTGGCAGTTATTATTTTATACCCTGCTGCAGTCAATGTAATTTCGAGTAAACGCCTAATTTGTAATTCATCATCAATAATTAGAATAGAATCATTAACATTCATATTATACAGTATTAAAATGACTTATTGGAGGGTATTCTGAAGGAATTTTTATGGTAAATAATGCCCCATTTGTTTTTTTATTCTCGACCCAAATATCACCTTTATGAGCATCAATAAAACCTTTTACTATTGAAAGGCCTAAGCCAATACCTCCTTTTTTGTTTGTATTTATTTTATAAAATTTATTAAAAATATCATTGAGGGCATTTTCAGGAAAACCTTGCCCATAATCACCTATCTGAATTATTAAATTGTTTTCGTTGTACATAACAATTAAGTCTATAGGATTATCAACCGGGGTATGCTGTGTAACATTGTGCAACAAATTATATAAAACTTGTTCCATTAATCCAAAATCAATTTTTACTAAAGGCATATTTTCAGAAATACTAATATTTAAATGATATCCTTTGAGTTCAACCTTTAAATCATCAACTACTTTATTTATAAGGTCATTTATATCATGCCAATCTATATGTATTGAAATATGTCCGCTTTCTAACCTCGACATGTTTAAAAGATTTTCTATAAGCCGATTCAGTCTAATTGAAGCAGTAAAAATTTCATTATGTAACGCGTCTTGTGCTTCCTTCTTATAAGACGAATCGATTAATGTATCTGATGCTCCCATAATTGTAGCTACAGGTATTCTCAATTCATGTGATATTGAATTAAATAGGGTTTTATACAATCTGTCCGATTCATTTAAAAATCTTAACTTTTGTGCCATTTCGCCTAGATATTCACGCTCCAGAGCATTTGAAATTAGCGTTAAAAATGTTATCCAGAAATCTTTTTGATTATCTAAAAAATCTTTATCAATTCTTACGGCAATTACACCTGGGTTTATTCTGATACCTTGTAAAGGAAAGAAAGTGAATACTGAATCAGGCGATAGTTCTGTGTATCTACCTATAACTATTGAATCTTTAAATGCTTTTTCTGCAACTTCAAACTCCTCATCACCTATAACACGCTCTTTATTATATTCTTCAGAAATCAATTTTCCTTCTCCATTTTGTAAAATAATACGGGAATAAATATTAAAATTGGTTTTAATCCGTAAAATTGCTACGGATAATACCTCATTAATACCTCTTGCTTTTGACAAATCGCTGCTTAATTTAAATAGGGCGTCAGTACGCTCTTCCCTCTCAATAGCTAATTTTTCCTGTTTCCGTACTTTTGTTGTTAAAACCCCGTTAAGTAGTGCAATAATAAAAAACATAGAAAACATCAATATATCTTCTGCCTTGTCAATATGAAAAGTTAAACTGGGTGGTATAAAGAAAAAATTCCAAACCAATGCACTCAGTGTTGAAGCTAACAATACTGGTCCTAAAGTCATGTAGGTAGCCAATAATGATACTACAAACAATAAAACAAACGATACAACGTGATAATTTTGCGTATTTGATAATGGAGTACAAACCAATCCCACAACAGCAATAGACAAAAAAGAGAACACATAATGACTTATTTTCTTTTTAAGAAAGAACA
>CAZVOS010000262.1:0-5085 GCA_964628845.1 uncultured Bacteroidales bacterium
TGCAATACTTTGGTTTCAATTTCAATACCGAATGCTTCTTCTATATCAAGTACTACGTCTAAAATACGGGCTGAATGAATTTTAAGGTCATCAACAATCTTGGGATTTTCAGGGGTGTTTTGCCATACTTTATTGTCAAATGTGTATTTGCAAAGTATTTCAATTACTTTTAATTTTGTTTTTTCCATTATAAGTTGACTTAATATTATATTTAAATCAAAAGCAAATTTATATATTTTTAATTAAAAATGAAACACTTTAAAAATACTTAAAAAAAATCAGTAAATTTGATAAAAAAAGATGCTTCCACTGTTTCATTCTATATATCTCGAAACCACACGCAGATGTAATCTGAATTGTAGCTATTGTTCTTCTGGCTCTAATATGAAAGAAAAGGATTTTGGTAAAGAAATGAGCAAAACTGAAATTATAGAACTTGTATTAAAGCCCGCAGCAGAGCTGGGAGCTGCTTTTGTGGTTTTTTCAGGGGGTGAATTTCTTCTCAGGGCAGATGCTTTAGAATTATTAGAGTTTGCACATAAGTCGGGTTATAAAATAGGAATTGCAAGCAATGGCACAAGTTTAAACCAGCACATGATTGATGAATTAAAAAAACTTTTAGGGAATAATCTAATAGTATCTCTTGGGGTTAATTCGTTTAGCAGGGATAATGAAAACACAAGAATTAAAGATGATGATTTTGTGATGGAGACTATAAAGTTGTTGAAAAGGAATAATATAAATATAAATATATCCATTACCATAGGGCAATTTAACAAGTATAGTTTTTCGGAAACAGTAGAGAAAGTAAAGTCTTTGGGCTTGGCTTATAACCGTCTGCCTTGTGTGCCAAGAAATAATGATTGCAGGCATGAGATGCTCGATAAGGAAAGTCTAAAAGACTATTTTCATCCTGTATTAACAAAGTATTTCAATGGATTTTCGAGTTTTCATCCGCTCTTTTTAAATGAGAAGGATTATGAAAAGTATACGGGACAAAGCTCAAAAGATTCAGTTGTTCCTACCAATCCATCGGTTGGATGTTGGGTGGGCTCATATTTTGCAGTAACCCCTGAAGGTGATATTTCGCCTTGTCCTTTGTTTGCCGACCATGTATCAGGTGGTAACATAAGGAATATGCCTTTAAAGGAAATTCTTTACGAATCTCCTTTGTTTACTCAGATTGTAAACAGGCAATTACTTAAAGGAAAGTGTAAAAGCTGCAAATACAACTTCACTTGTGGAGGTTGCAGGGTGTTGGCTTATTATATATCGGGGGATATTTTCGCAGAAGACCCCACTTGCTTCATTGATAAACTGAGCGAGCAAGAACTGCTAAAAATTGAAAAACAAACCGCCATATCTTTCCGAGATTATGTAAGAATGGCAGCTTTAGGGAGGTTGTATGAGTAATGAAAATATACATTTAATGAATCTGATTTTGATAAAAGTTAATGAATTAGATATCTAAAAGAAAATTCACAAATATTTTTTAAGTAATTTTGTAACGACATGAATGTATTTTATAAAAAAGATTCAATTATTAACGAAACATTTGGAAAAAATGTAGAATTATTCCCTAATGTGAATGAACTCTTTGAACTAGAATTAGCACATTTGGAATATAAATGTTTAGCAAATGAACAACTGTTAGAAAGAACGGCTTATATAAAGGCAGTTGATAATAAATTCTCAAAACACTACTTATTATATTCAAATAATTCGGGAAAAATTCATGCTGACAGGTCAGCTGCAACTCAGGCATATTTTGAAGAAGGCCAATTTTCTACAGGATACGCTACTCATGGTTTATTCCCTTATCGAGGAAAATTTCATCCACAATTAATAAAAGGATTAATAAACATTTTAAACATACAAAAGGATGAGATAATTCTTGACCCAATGGCTGGAAGTGGCACAACAAATGTCGAAGCAGCTTTAATGGGCATTAATTCTAAAGCGATTGATGTTAGTCCATTTTGTCAGTTCATGATTAAAACAAAATATGAAGCATTAACTATTAATTCAGAAGTATTAGAACAAACTAAAATTGAAAACAAGAAATTATTTGATTTTTTCAAGCAAGGTGATGTTTTGAATAGAATAGATAAATTTGGTGATAATGATAAAATCAAAATATACAACCTTGCATTCTTAGCATTCTTAGACGCTTTGGGTTACTCAAAAAGAGTTGTAAAATCGAATCATGAACAATTATTTGATAAAGTTTTACCAAGGTATTTTGAAACGGTGAAATCTTTTTTGTCTAATCAGTATTTTAACCAGAAAAAAATTGGCAGCCTATATGTTTTATCTGATTCGGAAGCTTTAAATATTAAACTTGAAAGCAATTCTGTTGATTGTGTGATTACATCTCCACCATATTCATTTGCAATTGATTACGTTGAAAATGACAAAGACCAATTAGAATTTTTAGGTTATGACACTTCCGACTTAAAAACCAAACTAATTGGACTTAAAGGGAAAACTAAAAATCAAAAACTTGAAAACTATTTTGCTGACATGGATACTTTTTGTTTGCAGGTTTCTAAGGTTTTAAAAAAAAGGAAAAACTTTGTTTTAATAATTGGCTCAAATACCAATCAGACAGGAGGTATAAGATTAGAAGAAACTGTAATTAATTCAGCAAAAAAATATGACATGCCACTAGTAAAGAGTATTTTAAAATCAATTAAAGGAATGAGAAATACTATGAAAGAAGAATATGTACTAATATTTGAAAAAAAATAAAATGAAGACAACTGAAGAAAAATATTCAACGGTAATCAATAAAAATTCCTTCTATTTTTTTGATGAAGAATTCGAGTCAAAGTATGAAAATCATATCTTTTCCGTAAAAGAATCAATTTTACATTTAAAGAATCAAGTTTTATTAAAAGGTTGTAGCAAAGAAGTTTTATCCAGTTTTTTGTACACAAGGGGGGCACTTGGATTAAGAGCTATTCTAGCAATTACTGGATTTTCTAATGAAAGTTTAAAAAGGCTTATAACTGTAATACGCATTGTAAATGAAAAGGAATTAGATGATTTTACATATAAAGATAAATGGAATGAATTCAGAAAAAATGATGATATTTCAGAATGGGGAACTGAAAAAATTGAAAAACTTGTGTCTGAAAATGAATTTTTTAGGCAATGTATTGTAAATATTTTTTATGAAGGAAGTTCATTAAGTTTTTTTAAGAAAACGCTTCCAACTTTTGAATTTCAAAAATTTAGCATTGAAAAATTAAATTTTGACACAAATGCTTTGATAGATACTTTAGCAAGATATAAAGAAAAAGGTTCAAGGTCTGCTAAGGGTGGAAATAATGCTGAGATTTTAGTTGTTGAAATTTTAAATAGATTAAATATTCCTTTCGAATCTGGAGATTTAAACGAATTAGTTAAAAACGCTCCAGATAATAAAAGAACAATGGATTTTATTATTCCCAGTAAGAAAAATCCATTGATTATTGCAGAAAGCTCGTTTTTAGCCACAACTTCTTCTGGTCAAGGAGATAAGTCGAAAACAGAAATTTCTATTGATACATTAATAAAAGAGCATTATCCCAAAGCAATTTTTATCGGTTTTGTTGATGGAATAGGTTGGTATGTCAGAAAGGGAGATTTGAAAAGAATGGTTCCTGCCTATGAAGATGTATTTACTTTTCATGCTGACGAAATGAAAAGATTTGAACAATTACTAATCGAAACATTCAAAAAATGATAAACAAATACACGAATAAAATATTGCAAGGTGACTGTTTGGAATTATTCAAAAACATACCTGATAATTCTGTTGATGTTACGTTTGCTGACCCTCCATTTAATTTAAAAAAGAACTATACAAGTTATGGAGATAGCCTTGAATTTCAAGAGTACCTTGATTGGTGTGAAAAATGGATTTCGGAAATGGTCAGAGTTACAAAACCAACTGGTTCTATTTTTTTACATAATATTCCCAAATGGTTAACTTATTATGCAACCTACTTAAACAAATTTGCAAATTTCAAACATTGGATATCATGGGATGCTCCAACAGCACCAATGGGTAAATCATTACAGCCAGCTCATTACGGGATTCTATTTTATACAAAAGAAGCTAAAGGAGCAAAAATTTATGAATTACGTCATCCACATAAACGTGATAGAAAACAAGGTTTTTTATGGAAAGATTATGGTGGAAAAAAAGACCTGCTACACCCATTTGGTCCATTGGTTTCTGATGTTTGGACAGATATTCATAGGATAAAACATAACACAAAAAGAGACCTGCATCCATGTCAGCTACCTATTCATTTAATGGATAGATTAATTTTGTTAACTACTGATGAAAATGATATTATTCTTGATCCTTTTTCAGGTACGGGCACAACAGCTATTTCTGCAAAACGACTTGGCAGAAAATATATAGGTTTTGAAATAGATAAAAAATATGTAGAAATATCTCAACAAAAACTAGAAAAAACAACACCAAATTACAAGTTAGGTGAAAATTGGGTTAGTTTCTATTTGAAAGACATTGTTACGGTTAGAAATAATGACTGGAATAATCTTGCTAAATATTTTTCAATTCCTAATCCACTAAGAAATATTGATTTTATAAAATCAAAACTCATTAATAATAAATTATTACCTTCAAATATTGATTTTAATATTAAGAAGGATACTAAGATTAATGGAAATGAATTGAAAATTGATATTAAAAAGAACATTCTAAAAGAAGGAATAAAACCTATTCTTAAACAAGTACAATTTTAGTATTTTTATATTTTTATGAAAAAGCACATATTTCTATTTCTTCTGGTATTAGTTATAAGCATCTTTGTTAATGCCCAAAAATCTATATATTCAAGAGTGCTGGTTTTTGCCCAGAGAACTGATTTAGCTGCTATGGCTTCTTTGGGTTTATCGCTTGAGGGTTATGAGCAGCAGGGTGGTATGGTGATGGAGTTGTCGGCACATGAATTGTCCCTGTTAAGCAAACATGGGTTTTCTTATCAAATGCTTATTGAAGATGTGTCTGACTATTATGTAAAGCAAAATGAAAATTTCAGACAACTTAGCAAAAGTAATTATTGT